>NZ_JBFRGA010000007.1:0-31593 GCF_052115105.1 Chryseobacterium sp. 2TAF14 | reverse complement strand
TTGTTAATGTAATTTAAATATCTTGATTAAATTTTTAACAGATTTTAAAATTTTTTACAATTTATTAAAACCAAGATGTTGTTAAGTCTCGTAGATGATTTTAAATACTAAACCCATTTAAAAAATTATATTATGAAAAAAACAATTCAGGTTTCTAACCAGGGAGCGACTCTGGATACCAGCAGAAGAAACTTTCTAAAACTGAGCGGCATTGGTATTGCCGTTGCCGGTCTTACACTGATAGGCTGCGATGACGATAATTTTGACTATATGCAAAACAACGGAATTTTCGATTTAGGAAAAGGTGATGTAGGAGTTCTCAATTATGCCTACGCTCTCGAGCAGCTGGAAGCAGATTTTTACACCAAAGTTGTCAATAATTTCTATTCTGGAATTTCAAATGCCGAAAAAGAAGTTTTTACAGATCTTTACCATCATGAAGTTATTCACCGTGATTTTTTCAAAGCTGCAATTTCGGGTGTAACAGATAATGTTTTGCCTGCTTTAGAGTTCCAATATCCAAATGTTAATTTTAATGACAGAAATTCTGTTTTAGCTACCGCAAAAGCCTTAGAAGATACCGGTGTTGCAGCGTATAATGCAGCCGGAAAGTATATTTCAAATCCTGCATATCTTGTTATTGCGGGAAAAATTGTTTCTGTTGAAGCAAGGCATGCTTCGGCAATCAGAGATTTAATTAATCCGGGAACTGCAGCATTTTCAGGCGATGATGTTATCAATGCAAACGGACTTGACGTCGCAAAAGAGCCAAAAGACATTGTAATGGCAGCAGGAGGATTTATAAAAACTCCATTTACCTGGAAAGAACAAGGCATTAACTAACCAACTTAAATCTATTATTATGAATATTCTTAAATTATTAGATAGACTTTCAGACGATTCTTTTTTTACAAGACAAACATCAAGATCAGGATCGCTTTCAGATATTTCGGCTTTCGGAAAAAAAGCTGCGGTTGCAGCTCTGCCATTAGGTTTGGCGGGATTAATGACCACTACTGCAAAAGCAGAAACTTTTAATGACAATATTCCCGGATCAACAATGAAAAGCGCCTTAACGGATGCTCTTCAACTGGCATTAACACTGGAATATTTAGAAGATGAATATTACAGAATCGGCCTCAATACCGGAACTTTAATTCCTACAGCAGACCGTACCGTTTTTATGCAGATTTCTAAACACGAAACAGCTCACGTTGCATTTTTAAAATCTACATTAACTTCGTTAGGGGAAACTCCTGGAGCAAAGCCTACTTTCGACTTTACGGCGGGTGGAAATTTTACGCCATTCACCAATTATCAGCAGTTTTTGATTTTGGCGCAGGCTTTTGAAGATACAGGAGTGCGAGCTTATAAAGGACAGGCAGGAAATGTGATGTCTAATAAAACAGTGCTTCAGGCTGCTTTGCAAATCCATTCTGTGGAAGCAAGGCATGCTTCCCAAGTGCGAAGAATGCGGTCAAATAAAGGCTGGATAGAATTGGCGGATGGTGGAAGTATGCCTCCCGCAACAAACCCGGTTTACGCTGGAGAAGGTGTTACACTGCAAGCCGGATTTAATACAGCGGCGACTTTTGGAGCTGCAGCCGGATCTGCAGCTTATGATGAGGTTCTCAGCGGTTCTGATGCTGCTGCAATTGCAGGCTTATTTATTGTTTAAATAATTTCTTTTTTAATATTAAAAAATCCTTTTTCGGAATGTCTCCGGAAAAGGATTTTATTTTAATGAAAAATATTATCTTCACAGCACAAATTATTTAATATGAAAAAAATCTTAATTTCTGCACTTTTGATAAGTGCTGTCACGGGCATTCAGGCTCAGAAAATCAACCTCGGAAAAGCTGCAGGTGTTGTCTCTAAAGGAGCTTCGGCTTTATCATTCTCCAACGCAGATGCCATAAAATTATCTAAAGAATCGGTTGATTATATGGATAAGAATAACCCGGTTGCAGGCCCGAAAGATCCTTATACAATAAGATTGAATAAGCTTTTTGGTAAACACAAATCTCAGGACGGTTTAAGCTTAAACTATAAAGTTTATAAAGTAAAAGATATCAATGCATTTGCTTGTGCAGATGGAAGTGTTCGCGTTTTTTCTTCGCTAATGGATATTATGACGGATGATGAATTATTGGCAGTAATCGGCCATGAAATCGGTCACGTTAAAAATGAAGATACAAAAGATGCTATCAAATCGGCATATCTGAAAGCTGCTGCTTTAGATGCGGCTTCATCAGCTTCATCTACGGTTGCAAATTTAAATGAAAGCCAGGTTGGCAAAATGGCAAATGCATTTTTGGATGCTTCGCACAGTAAAAAACAGGAATCTCAAGCGGATACGTATTCTTATGATTTTATGAAAGCAAACGGATATAATGTTGTGGGAGCTTATACAGCATTTAAAAAATTGGCTTTATTGTCTGAAGGAGGAACGGCGCAGTCTGGATTTCAGAAAATGTTTAACTCACATCCGGATAGCAATAAAAGAGCAGAAGCTGTGAAAAAGCGTGCTGAAAAAGACGGGTTATGGAAAGATCCGGGAACAGTAACTTTGCCTAAAACAAAATTGACAAGATAAATTTAAATCAGATATCAAAAAAATCCTCAAGTTATTTGAGGATTTTTTGATTTTAATATACGAGTTCTAATTAAGCGTACATTTTTTCTCTTAATTCTTTAATCTTTTTATCAGCAAGATATTCGTCGTAAGTCATTTCTCTGTCGATGATTCCGTTTGGAGTCAATTCGATGATTCTGTTACAGACAGTTGAAAGCATTTCGTGGTCATGAGACGCCAATAAAAGGTTTCCTTTGAAGTTTGACAATGAGTTGTTCAAAGTCGTGATACTTTCAAGATCTAAGTGGTTTGTAGGCTCGTCTAATAAAAGAACGTTTGCTTTCTGAAGCATCATTCTGCTGAACATACATCTCATTTTTTCACCTCCTGAAAGTACTTTACAAGATTTTAAAGCTTCATCACCAGAGAAAAGCATTCTTCCTAAGAATCCTCTCATAAACTCTTCATGGCGTTCTTCGTCGTTTTTGGTAAATTGTCTCAACCAGTCAACCAAGTTGATATCTTCCTTAAAGAATTCTGTATTATCTAAAGGCATATGAGATTGGTTGGTCGTAACTCCCCAAGCAAAAGTTCCTTTGTCTTGCTGAGAATTTCCTGCCAAAATTTCGAAAAATTCTGTAATTGCTAAAGAGTTTTTAGACAAAACAGCAACTTTATCACCTTTTTTTAGATTTAAATCTATATTAGAAAACAACAATTCTCCGTCTTTTGTTTTTTCAAGACCTTTTATATCTAAAATCTGATCTCCAACCTCTCTTTCCATTTCAAAAATGATTGCAGGATATCTTCTAGAAGAAGGCTTGATATCATCGATGTTTAATTTGTCGATCATTTTTTTTCTTGCAGTTGCCTGTTTAGCTTTTGCAACGTTTGAACTAAATCTCGCGATGAAATCCTGAAGTTCTTTCTTCTTCTCTTCCGCTTTTTTGTTTGCCTGAGCTCTTTGTCTTGTAGCCAACTGAGAAGCCTGATACCAGAAAGAGTAGTTACCGGTGTAAAGGTTTAATTTGGCATAATCTAAATCACCGATGTGTGTACAAACCGTATCCAAGAAGTGACGGTCGTGAGATACAACAATTACCGTGTTTTCATAATCTGCAAGGAAATCTTCCAACCAGGAAATAGTTTCAATATCAAGGTCGTTCGTAGGTTCATCCAGAATCAATACATCAGGATTTCCGAAAAGCGCTTGAGCCAAAAGAACTTTTACTTTGTCTTTATTCTCCAGCTCGCCCATCATTTGCCAGTGCATATCATCTTTGATACCAACATTTGAAAGCATAGTTTGCGCATCAGATTCAGAGTTCCATCCACCCATTTCATCATACACTACACCAAGTTCACCAGCTTTAATTCCGTCTTCGTCAGAGAAGTCTTCCTTTGCATAAAGGGCATCCATCTCTTCTTTTATTTCAAATAATTTTTTATTACCTCTTAAAACCGCTTCAAGTACCGTATATTGATCGTAAGCAAAGTGATCCTGCTCTAAAACAGACATTCTTTTTCCAGGTTCTAAAGATACGTGTCCTGTAGTTGGGTCTTGTTTTCCTGTTAATATTTTAAGAAATGTAGACTTTCCTGCTCCATTTGCTCCGATGATTCCGTAGCAGTTTCCTTTGGTAAACATAATGTTTACCTCGTCAAAAAGAACTCTTTTCCCGAATTGTAAAGATAAATTAGATACTGTTAACATATAGTTTTGTAAATTTGGCGCAAAATTACGAAAAGAATTTGGGTAAATTATAATAATGTAATACTCAAGTTTTTATATGAAAGCAAATTTTGTATATTTAATAACAAAATTTAACATAATGAAGATTGAAAAAACAGTCAAGATACTTAATAAAAGAGCTAGATTTGAATATGAAATTCTCGAAGAGATAGAGGCAGGGATGGTATTGACCGGAACCGAGATCAAATCTTTGCGTTCTTCTAAAGCCTCTATTACAGAAGCTTTTTGCCAATTCATCGATGGTGAATTGTATATAATTAATATGATGATCGACGAGTATAAGTTGGGTACTTTTTATAATCATAAAACAAAAAGGGAACGGAAGTTGCTCTTGCATAAAAGAGAATTGTTAAAATTTGAAAAAAAACTTAAGGATGCAGGGAATACGATAGTCCCGTTGAAACTTTATATTAATGACGGAGGGAAGGCTAAAATTCTTATAGCACTGGGAAGAGGTAAAAAACTCTTTGATAAAAGAGAAGCTATAAAAGATAGAGAAAACAAACGAAACCTCGATAGAATATTAAAGAAAAGTTAAAAATCATCCTGAAAACTTTGTTTATAAAGAAAAATTATATTTATTTTGCAATATCAATTATTTAATCATTTAATTCTATGAAAAATCTAAAATTAGGAATTTCAGCATTGGCGCTTACGGTTGCCTCTACTGTTTTCGCTCAGACTACCAACAATCCGTGGATGATCGGAGTTGGTGCTCATGCGGAAAACCATACAGCACAGCGTGGTAATTTCAGTAACACGTTTTCTGCTACTAATTTGACGAAGAATATGTTCAATGTGAACAATTTTTCTATTACACCACCTCTTTCTAAGTTAACAGTTGCTAGAAACATTGGTAAAGGTTTAGTTATTGATTGGCAAACTACTGTTGGAAATGTTGAGAACAAGAGACTTAACATGGGTAAAGAGTTTATGTTGATGACTGGTCTTGGTTTCCAAGCTAAAGCTGCTGGTTTAATTTGGGACGAAGAGTCTTGGTTTGATCCTTACTTGAGAGTAGGTGCAAACTATTTAAGACATGATTACACTTCTCTTTCATTCCCTAGACAAACTTTCATTAACGGAAATCCTGCAGAAATGACTTCTAATGGAGAAGATGGTATGGAAATGGGTAAAGCAAATCACTTTACAGTTGCTGCTGGTGCAGGTGTTAACTTCTGGTTAACTAAAAACTTCGGTTTAGGTGTACAAGGTGATTATGTTTCTACTCCAGGTGATAAAGCTAACTATGCTAACTTCTGGCAAGCTTCTGCTTCTTTGAACTTTAGATTCGGAAACAGAGACAGAGATAAGGATGGTATCTTAGATAAAGACGATTTATGTCCAGATACACCAGGTTTACCAGAATTCCAAGGATGTCCTGATACAGACGGTGATGGAGTTCCAGATAAAGATGATCAGTGTCCAGATGTTGCTGGTCCGGTTGAAAACGGTGGTTGTCCTTGGCCAGATACAGATGGTGACGGTATTATCGACAAAGATGATGCGTGTCCATCAGTTGCAGGTCCTGCAGAAAACAACGGTTGTCCTTGGCCAGATACAGACGGTGACGGTATTTTAGATAAAGATGATGCATGTCCTACAGTTCCTGGTGTTCCAGAACATAACGGATGTCCTCCTCCAGTTGTAGAGCCACCAATTGAAGAAGTTATCACTAGAGAATTTAAAGATCTTTTATTTGACTTCAACAAAGCTACAATTAGAAAAGAGTCTAGTGGAAAATTAGATACTGCTGCAAAAATCATTAAAGATGCTCCAGCTCAAAACTTTGTTATCGTAGGTTCTACTGATAAGAAAGGTAGTGAAGCTTATAACTTGAACTTATCTAGACAAAGAGCTGCTTCAGTAGTTGCTGCTTTAGAAGCTAGAGGTGTAAATCCTGCTGTATTGAAATCAATCGGTATTGGTGAGCAAGACGCACAAGTTCCAGAAACTGCTTCTGATGCTGAAAGACAAGCAGATAGAAAAGTAGTTGTAAGAGCAATCTCTGGTGCAGAGTGGGATACTTACAAAAAATCTGATATGCCTGCTACTCCTAAGAAGAAAGCTACAAAAAGAAGAAAATAATTAATTTTTCTAAATAATAAATACCTCCAGGTTTCTGGGGGTATTTTTTTTGTTGTTGATTTTAATTAATTTTGTCAAAATTTAAATTATAAAATGGGAAGAGCATTTGAATATAGAAAAGCCTCAAAAATGGCACGTTGGGATAAAATGGCCAAGACTTTTTCTAAAATAGGTAAAGACATTGCTTTAGCAGTAAAAGCAGGCGGAACAGACCCCGAAGCTAATCCTGCATTGAGAAGATGCATTCAAAATGCAAAAGGAGCCAATATGCCAAAAGATAATGTTGAAAGAGCTATTAAGAAAGCAAGTGGTGCAGATGCAGAAAATTACGAAGAAATTACTTATGAAGGTTACGGACAGGGAGGTGTTGCATTTTTTGTAGAATGTACAACTAACAATACAACCAGAACTGTTGCCAACGTAAGAGCAATCTTCAATAAGTTTGATGGTAATCTTGGTAAGAATGGCGAATTAGCTTTTATCTTTGACAGAAAAGGGATTTTCACTATCGATTTGGCGCAAGTGAAAATGGATTGGGATGATTTTGAAATGGAAATGATCGACGGCGGCGCAGAAGATGTAGAAAAAGATGAAGAAGAAGTAATGATTACTACGGCTTTTGAAGATTTTGGATCTTTGTCTCACAAATTAGATGAGCTTAAAATAGAAGCTAAAAGCGCAGAATTACAAAGAATTCCAAATAATACAAAAGAGGTTTCTTTAGATCAGTTTAAAGCAAATATGAAAATGCTTGATCGTTTCGAAGAAGATGATGACGTGCAAAACGTATATCACAATATGGAAATTACAGACGAACTATTAGATTCTTTATAATAATAAAACTGCTGTTTGTTGCAGATCATAACGTATTGCCATGAATTCATGAATGTAAAATTTGTGTATTCGTGGCAATTTTTTTAAATATAGCAGTAAAATAATATAGCATTCATATACAATTCATTTTCAATTAGTTTCTTTGCATAAGAATCAATTGTGAAATCGCCATCCTTGGTAAATGTAAATACTAATTGATATGGCGATCACATTTGATCATTAGTAAGATAAAATATCTGCAATTTGAAAAGAAACGTTGAGCTTGTTATCATTTCGGATGTACATTTAGGAACCTACGGCTGTAAGGCCAAAGAACTTCTACGGTATCTAAATTCTATCCAACCGAAAACGTTAGTTTTAAATGGTGATATCATTGATATTTGGCAGTTTAAAAAATCTTACTTCCCTAAGCCGCATTTGAAAGTGATCAAAAAGATCATTTCATTGGCTACAAAAAACACAGATGTCTATTATATTACCGGTAATCACGATGAAATGTTCAGGAAGTTTACCGATTTCGAATTGGGCAAACTAAAAGTTGTCAACAAACTCTGCTTAAATTTAAACGAGAAAAAAACCTGGATCTTTCACGGAGATGTTTTCGACGCTTCGGTTCAGCACTCAAAATGGATTGCCAAGCTGGGCGGAAAAGGGTATGATCTCTTAATCGTCATTAATAATATTGTGAATTGGTTTTTAGAAAAAATGGGTAAAGAAAAATATTCATTTTCAAAAAAAATCAAAAACAATGTAAAAAAAGCGGTAAAGTATATTGGCGATTTTGAACTGACAGCTTCCGAGCTTGCTATTGATAATGGTTATGACTATGTAATTTGCGGACATATTCATCAACCTCAAATGCGGGTAGTTTCCAATAAAAAAGGATCGTGTACCTATCTTAATTCAGGCGACTGGATAGAAAATTTATCTGCTCTGGAATTTAATCAAAACGAATGGAAAATCTTTCATTATGAAGATCATAAACATTTGCTGAAAGACGATGAATCGGAAGAAATTCAGGATATTAACAGTTCGGATCTTTTGAAAATCGTAACTCAATTCACTTAAAATGGAGATCTTATATGCATTTCAGGGAACAGGAAACGGTCATGTTGCTCGTGCTCAGGAAATTATTCCTATTCTCAAAAAATATGCTTCCGTAGATACTTTGATCAGCGGGCATCAATCACAGTTGAAAGCGGATTTTCCCATTAATTTTCAGCATCAAGGTATTTCTCTTCTTTATAATAAAAAGGGCGGAATTTCTTATAAAAAAATCCTTTTTGAAAATAATTTTCTCGAAGCTTTTAAAACAATTAAGCAAATCGATTTAAGCAAATACGATTTAATCATCAATGATTATGAACCTTTGACAGGCTGGGCTTGCAAAACTAAAAATTTAAATATGATTGAGCTGAGTCATCAGGCTTCAATGAGTTTTAAAGAAACGCCAAAACCAGATAAAAAAGATTTTTTCGGAGAATTAATTTTGAAATATTACGTCCCGAGCGAAAGAAAAATTGGTTTTCATTTTGAAAATTATCATCCGCAAATCAAGAAGCCCGTTATCAGAAGAAAAATCAGAAATCTGAATCCTGATAAAAAGGGATTTTATGTAGTTTATCTTCCAAGTTTTTCTGATGAAAATATAATAAAGGTTTTAAGTGAAATTCCTGTAGAATGGAAAGTTTTTTCCAAGCACAGCAAGCTTCAGAGAAAAGAAAAAAATGTTGAGGTTTTTCCGATTGATGAAATTCAATACCTGAAATATTTCGAAAACTGTGACGGTATCTTATGCAATGCAGGTTTTGAAACTCCCGCAGAAGCACTTTTTATGGATAAAAAACTATTTGTAATCCCCATTCATAATCAATATGAGCAAGAATGCAACGCTTGTGCCTTAGACAAAATGGGGATTCCCAATTCTAAAGTTTTGGAAGTTGAGGAAATTAAAAATTGGGTAGCTTCAGATCTTCATTTCCAGGTAGATTATCCGGATGATATTGAAAGTATATTGCTGAATGACGTATTAAATGTTCATTAATATTAAAATTATGTTATAAATTTTTCAAAGGTTGATTGGTGAATTTGTTATATTTACTTTAAGTAAAATAAATTTAACACCAAAAAATCATTAAATGAAAAAATCTGAAATGAAAGGGTTTAAAACCCTGTCTAAAAACGAATTAAAAAACTGGTATGCCGGAGAAAAAGGTTCTCAGTGTGTTATCTCATGTTGCGACCCGAAATTACCGCCATGCGGATTTGTAAATTGCAACGGAATTCAATGCCCGGGAGGACCAATTCAACCCAAATAGCTTGCAGTTGAAAGTTAAAAGACCGTTTTTTGACGGTCTTTTTTATTACAAAGCGAATTTAATTTTGTAAAAAAATATCTTCCACATCATTCATTCTTCTCATTACAGCTCTTGCGTAGGAACAATGAGGATAGACCTTCCAGTTATTTTCTCTGGAAAATTTGATGGCTTCTTCTACAAGAAATTTCCCCATTCCGCGGCCTTCAAATTCGGGATGTACCAATACGAATGAAATAATTAGTTTTTTGTCTTCAGGAAAAATGGTGTAAGTAAGTCTTCCCACTTCTTTTATCTCGTTGTTGAGTGTAATGACGCCGCCATTCCCGGATTTATTGTTTTCGAATCTCATAGCTTATATTTTAACTAAAATTAAAAATACAAAAACTGCACCGATTGAGTTTGTTTAGTGAAATGTGAATGGTGAGATGTAAATTCTTTTTATGTGTTAATTTTAGAACCTGTTTGAAATTTATTTAATCTTTTTTTAAAAACTATCTCTTAATTCTCTAAACTAAATAAACTTTGTTTATTCTTATCTTTAACATTAAGAATTTTAGATCGTTAAGCTGAATATGATTAAGGCAACAATGAATTGTTTTTTATTAAGTTTTTTAAGCTAAAAGGTCTTAATTTCTTAATGTTAAAAATATATTCAAATTTAAACAGGTTCTTGTAAATCTAATTTAATTTTAACAGGAATTTTTTTTAAAAATCAGAATTGTTTAAAAGAAAATATCAAATATTCCGTTTAATTCTTAAATTTGGCTAATGCGAAAAAATCTTTATCTCATCATTTTATTATTTTCTCTTGTGAGTTGCTATACTTATCAGGTTAAAAAAACTGTGGATATTGCACCCGAAAACAATCAGGCAGCTAAAAATAGTAAGGCTCCTGTAAATGCTTCTCCCGAGGAAATGGCAAAAGCAAAAGCCAAATCTCAAAGTAAAGGCCAAAATATACAACAACCATCTGCGCCAATGACTATTCAGGAGAAACTTGCTGCCAATAAAAATGTGAAAATTGATGTTGAAGGAAGATCATATAAAGTAATAGTTGATCGTTGGGAAGGTGATAGTCTGGTTGCTCATCCGGTTCATAGTCGTGAGAAAGTTCTGAAATTCCATAAGAACCAGATCGATGCCGAAAAAATTGCGGAAAAGCGTTTTTCTCAACCTATTGCAGATATTATTACGGTTGCTGTTTATGCAGGGATTGGTTTCGGAATTTGGTCACTTTTGCAATGATATATTAAGTAAATTGTGAATTGTGAATTGTCAATTTGTTCCACTTGTCAATTTTTTCCAGGATAAATTAGATAAATTAATCACTTATGCTGCAAAAATTCACCATTCACTTGCAAAGCAAAATTCACCATTGACTTCTCAACTTTCTTTCCCAGTGTAATAATTATAGTCTTTAATCACGATTCCAATAAACTGTCTTTCGGTCATTTTTGTGGGATCTACTTCAAGTTTCAGAATGCTTTTTATTTTGTCTGAAAGTTTTGTGATGACTTGTCGGTCGTCAATTCTCAAAGCTTTTAGATAATTGTCTTTGATAATTCTCATGTCATTGTCGCTTAAACCAATTACCTGCGGAAAAGTAGGAACATAATCATGATTAATGTTTTCAAGAATAGTATGAGAAATGTTGATGTTGTTTTTAAGTGAAATCACAGCTGTTCCTGCAGCAATATCTCCCAATCGCTGGTTGTTTTTAGAAACGATCATCGAAATTAAACCAACAATTCCGGCAAAAGTGGTATCAATCAACCTGAAAACCCAACGGATAAGATAATCACCAAAACTTGCCTGATAACCGTCGATTTTTACCACCCGTATTTTCATTACTTTTTTTCCTGGAGTCTGCCCTTCCATTAAGCTTTCCAACACAAGCGGATAGAGAGCAACAGGTAATGTGAGAGCAATATAAATGGCGCTTTGCGACCAGGGATCTAAGCCGTTTAAAATATATCCTAAATTGAAAATATTAAAAAATAAATAGAACGTTGCCACGAGATAAGCTGCTTTTATAAGAGTATCGATAATGTAAGCTACCATTCGTTCTCCGATACTTGCCGTGATAAAATTAATATTTACATTTTGAGAGGTATTTATCGCAATTTGAGACATAATTTTTATTATTTTAGCCTTACAATTATGAGAGAAGTTTATTTCATTAAACAAAATAAAGAAAAATGGTTGGGAATTGAGCAGGTTGTTCAAGGGAAAATTAAAAAAAATCCTGATGACCTGTCTTCGTTGTACATCAACCTCGTCAACGATCTTTCTTTTGCACAGACGTATTATCCCAAAAGTAATACAACGGTTTATCTTAATCATCTGTCGTCTCAGATTTTCCAGAAAATTTACAAAACCAAAAGAGTTGAAGAAAACCGCATTGTTTATTTCTTTAAAACTGAAGTCCCTTTGATTGTTTATGAAAACAGGAGATATTTAATTTATTCGTTTTTGTTCTTTATATTTTTTATGCTGATTGGCGTTCTTTCGGCAATTTACGATAAAGATTTTGCGAATCTTATCTTAAGCGAAAGCTATGTAAACATGACTCTCGAAAACATCAAAGAAGGAAATGCGGTAGGTGTTTATCAGGACGGATCAACGTGGGGAAGCACCATCGGAATTACGTTCAACAACATCATTGTCGGCGCAAAATTATACATCTACGGAATTTTGGGCGGACTCGGAACTTTGTATCTTCTGATGTATAACTCGGTGATGTTGGGAACTTTTCAATATTTCTTCTACGAACACGGAGCTTTGGGAGACAGCGCAAGAGGAATCTGGCTTCATGGCACATTTGAAATTTTCAGTATGGTCGTTGAAGGAATGTGCGGATTGATCCTCGGAACATCGATCCTTTTTCCCAGAACACTTTCAAGGTTTAATTCTTTTAAAAACGGATTCAAAAATTCATTCAAAATATTTTTAAGCACAATTCCTTTTACCATTTGTGCCGGAATTATTGAAGGTTACGTAACGAGACATGCCTTAAACATGCCTTTGTCGCTTAATCTTTTCATCATTTTTGGCTGTTTGGGAATTATTGGGTTTTATTATTTTGTTTATCCTCATATTGTTAACCGAAGATTAAAAAATCAGATCAATAATGCAGTTTTATAAAAAAAGAGATTTCGGAGCATTTATCAGCGACAGTTTTACCTTTTTCAAATTATACGGTAAAAACTATTTCAAAAATTATATTCTGCTGAACGGGCTTTTGCTTATTCTGATGGTTGCGGTATTTATTTTCGGGTACAGAGAATTGTTTATGCAAATTTTTGGCTCCAATATGAGTGGTGAAAGCTATTATTTCGAATCTTATTTTGAAGACAATATCGGAATGTTTGTGATCGTGGGAGTGCTTACTTTCTTGCTTTTTTTAATAATGATGATTGTCAATTATCTTTTCCCTGTTTTTTATCTTAAAAGATTGGCAGAAGGTGAGGTGAAAATAAAAACCGATGATATTCTTGGTGATTTTAAAAAAAATGCCGGCAAAATAGGAAAGCTTTGTTTGGGAATGATTTTTATTGTAACGCCGTTATCATTTATTTTAATAGGAATTTCTTATGCGTTGATATTGATCATTATCGGTTTCTTTCTTATGTTGCTGATTTATCCCGTATTATTTAATGTGACTACATTTTTAATGTATGATTACTTCAACAGCAAAAGAGGTTTTTTCGAAAGTTTAAGCTATTCTATACGATCGCAGTTTTCTTATACCAATGGAAGAGAAAGATCACCGTTTTGGAAATATTGGGGTTCTACTGTTGTTATTGCAATTATTTTGTATGTAATTACCACTATTTTTACTGCAATACCGATGTTTTTTTTCATATTAAAAATTACAACGACCGCACCTGATGCAAATTTTGAGCAAAATCCTTTCGCAGGAAGCTTCGGAGTCATGATGTTTGTAATATATGGTATTTCTTTGTTGGTCTCATTCTTTTTATCGAATATGCTGTATGTAAATTCCGGATTGATGTACTACGACAGCCGAAGAGATTTTCACCAGAAAGTAGAGTTGGAAGAAATTGAAACAATCGGCATCAATGAATAAATTTCTGTTTTTTTTATTGATTTTTCTGAATCTTGGGGTTTTAAAATCTCAGGAATATAATGATGAAATTTATACTGAAGTCTACACAGATTCTCTATCGACCAATCATTACAGAAATATGTATGTTGYAGATTCTGTTTTAAAAGCCAATCCTCAGACTGAAAACACTGTTTTTCCAAAGAAATTTAAAGAAAACCTGCCTTCAAGATACAAAGGAAGCGAGTTTGATTATACAACTTCCAAACCCAGAGAATCATTTTTTGAAAAACTTCAACGGAAAATTGCCAAACTGTTGCAGAGCATTTTTGGTGAAACAAGTTTAGAGACTTCTTCGCAGATTACGACTGTTGTGATTAGGCTTTTTGCCATCATATTAGTCGGTTTTTTACTTTATTTTATCATTAAATATTTGATAGGAACCAACGGAAGTTTGTTTTTCGGTAAAAAGAATAAAAAAATAGAGATTAATGAAGAAGAACTTCACGAAAACATCCACGAGATCAATTTCCCTCAAAGTATTGCCAGATTTGAAAACGACGGAGATTACCGTTCTGCAGTTCGTTACCAGTTTTTATATATTCTAAAAAAACTAAGCGATAAAAAGCTCATCCTTTGGAATCCGGAAAAAACAAATAAAGATTATGTTGCCGAATTAAAAGCTGCCCATCATAAAAATGAATTTTACAAGCTTTCCTATATCTTCGATTATGTTTGGTATGGCGAGTTTGGTATTGATGAGCAAAGCTATGGCAAATTTAAAAATCAGTTTCACAGTTTTAAACCTTAATTAAACTTCTTTTAAAATGAATAAAACGTTCAAAATATATGCTGTTATTTTCATCATTATCATGGTGATTTTGGCATTGCTTGAAGTTAATAAAAAGGAAGTTACCGACTGGCGGAAAAATTTTGATGTCAATAAGAAGTCACCTTTCGGGCTTTTTGTGTTTAATAAAGAGGCAAAAGATTTATTTAAAAATAACCTCACCAAAATAGACGTTGCTCCTTACGATTATTACCCACAAAACAGCAAGAAACCACACAATATTCTCATTGTAGAAAGTGAAATGGATCCCGAATCCTGGAATAAAATTTTAGATGAGGTTTCCAAAGGTTCTGATGCAATGATTATTGCCAACAGACTCCCGAAAAATATTTCAGACACAATTGGTTTTTACGGCTCAAAAATTTCCTATGAAGATCAAAATGCTCTGAAACTGACCGATAAAAAATACCAGAATGATTTTATTAAGCTGGATAAATTTCCATCAGGAAGAGGCTTTTCTTACATCAAACCCAATGTTCAGATTTTAGGAAAAACAGTTGAGGAAAATAATGAAGACCAAGCAAATTTTATCAAAGCACCATTCGGAAAAGGAAATGTTTATGTGCATTGCGAACCGCTTTTTTTAACAAATTATTATCTTTTACAATCAGGAAATGTAAAATATGCGCAAAGTGTCTTTTCATATCTGAGCGATAGGGAAACGTTGTGGTTTGTAGAAAGCAATACCAAAGAATCGGGCTCTTTATTGCGCTTCATACTTTCCAACCCGGCTTTGAAATATGCTTGGTGGGTATTTTTGGGTGGGCTGGTTTTATTTATATTCTTTAATGTAAAAAGAAAACAGCGAATCGTTCCGATCATCGAACCTCTGAAAAATACTTCTGCTGAATTTGTAAAAAGTATAGGAAATCTCTACATGCAGGAAGGTGATTTCCACGATATGATGGCAAAAAAAGCTCAATATTTTTTAAATAAAGTAAGGCTTGACCTTCTTATTGATACCCAAAATCTGGATGAAGAATTTGCCAAAAAACTTCAGCTTAAAACCGGAAAATCTGCTGAAATGGTAAACGAAGCAATCATCCTGATCAAAAAAGCACAGGATCCTTATGCAAGTGTAATGAAAGAAGATTTGGCAAGAATGAATAGTCTCCTGGATGAGATTTTAAAATAATTAGAACAGTTGAGGAAGGCTCCGTAGGAGTCTGACCTATGTAAAAATTAATACCACAAAATGTGAGCTCCGTAGGAGCGAAACTATTCAAATAAAAACAAAAGAAATGGAAAATAACGAAGAACAGAATTTAGAAAATCAAAATTCTATCAATTTAAATAAAGAACAAAAAACTCAGGACGAATTTCGGTCAAGAATTGATATGATTGAGCTTCGTGAAAGTTTAAATAAAGTAAAAACGGAAATTGCAAAAGTAATTGTCGGTCAGGAAAATATGGTCGAACATCTTTTGGCTGCTCTACTTTCCAACGGTCACGTTTTGATTGAAGGAGTTCCGGGCGTTGCAAAAACAATTACGGCAAAATTACTGGCAAAAACGATAGATGTAGATTTCAGCAGAATACAGTTTACACCAGATTTAATGCCTTCAGATATTTTAGGAACATCGGTTTTCAGCATGAAAAATTCTGAATTTGAGTTTAAAAAAGGACCCATTTTTTCAAGCTTTATTTTGATTGATGAGATCAACCGTTCTCCGGCAAAAACCCAGGCTGCCTTGTTTGAAGTAATGGAGGAAAAGCAGATTACCATTGACGGAACACGTTACGAAATGGATGAACCTTTTCTGGTAATTGCCACTCAAAACCCGATCGAGCATGAAGGAACTTACAGACTTCCCGAAGCCCAGCTTGATAGATTTTTATTCAAAATCAATGTAGGTTATCCTAATCTTGAGCAGGAAGTTGCAATTATTAAAAATCAACACGATAACAGGCTGGAAGATAAAACTGAAGCAGTCAACAAAGTAATCACGGCACAACAATTAAATAATTATCAGAAATTAGTAAAAGAAATTATTGTTGAATCTCAACTGATTGAATATATTGCTAAAATCATCATCAATACAAGAGAAAATCAATTTTTGTATTTAGGAGCTTCGCCAAGAGCAAGTTTAGCATTATTAACCGCTTCAAAAGCTTTTGCGGCATTACGGGGAAGAGATTTTGTAACTCCGGAAGACATTAAAGAAGCAAGTTATGCCGTTTTAAGGCACAGAGTCATTGTTTCACCTGAAAGAGAAATGGAAGGTTTGACAGCTGATGAAATTATTCGTCAGATTTTGGAAGGAATAGAAATTCCGAGGTAGGTTTAAAATTCAGCCTTTGCTGAGTGAAACGCCTTTGCGAACGATAAATATTCTCAATTAGATTAAAAAATCTTTGCGTCTCTTTGCGTTAAATAAAAATCAATTATACAAAGATTTAGAACCTGAAAATGAAAAACCTTTACATCAATACCCGCTTTTTTTTCGCACTCATCGGTGTGGGAATGCTTTATGTTTTGGCATTTTTCTTTCCGTTTTTTATGATTTTGGGACATGGGGTTTTATTACTGACTTTTCTTACAGCGTTTGTGGATTATTTGCTTGTTTTCAGGCAGAAAGATGCTGTTTTAGCGCAAAGAATTTTACCTGAAAAATTATCGAATGGCGACGAAAATGCAGTGAAAGTTGATATTAAAAACAATTACATTTTTAAAATCAATATAAAAGTAATTGATGAAATTCCTTTCCAGTTTCAGAAAAGAGATTTCTTAATTAAAAAGCAGATCCAGCCAGGAAAAAATACACTATTTCAGTATTTTTTAGAACCTAAAGAGCGGGGCGAATATAATTTTGGAGCTCTAAATATTTATGCTTCATCGCCGGTTGGTTTCGTTTCCAAAAGATTTATATTTCAGAAAGATACTTCTCTAGCTTCTTATCCGTCATTTATTCATTTAAGAAAATACGAGTTGATGGCGCTTCAGAACGAATTTCTTTTAGGCGGAATCAAGAAAATCAGAAAACTGGGACATACGATGGAATTTGAGCAGATCAAAGAATATGTTCCGGGAGATGATGTAAGAACGATCAACTGGAAAGCGACTTCAAAAACAAATCGTTTGATGGTAAACCAGTTTCAGGACGAAAAATCGCAGCGTATTTTTATGCTGATCGATAAAGGAAGAACGATGAAAATGCCATTCAATGGCTTAAGTCTTCTCGATTATTCGATCAATGCGACAATGGCGCTTTCTCATATTATTCTGAAAAAAGGCGACCGCGCCGGAATGATGACTTTCTCAAAAAAAGCTGAAAATAAAATTGCTGCCGATAATAAATCCGGACAATTAAGAAAAATTTCAGAGGCTTTATACAATATTAAAACAGATTTTTTTGAAAGTGATTTCAACAGGTTGTATCAGGATGTAAAATTCTCGCTGAATCAGAGAAGTCTGGTTTTACTTTTTACTAATTTTGAAACGCTTGATGGATTAAACAGGCAGATGAAATATTTGCGGGGAATCGCCAAGAACCATTTGCTGGTCGTAGTTTTCTTTAAAAATAATGAAATTCAAAAACTCATCCATACCAATCCTGAAAGTATGCAGGGAATTTATGACGAAATTATCGCCGAAAAATTTGAATTTGAAAAAAAACTCATCATCCAGGAACTGAGAAAGTACGGTATTTATTCTGTCTACACTTTAACGGAAAACCTGAATGTAGATGTGATTAATAAATATCTTGAGATCAAAGCAAGAGGAATTTTATAACTTTGCAATAAGCAATAAGCAATAAGCAACAATGAAAATAACACTTAACCGAATAAACGACGATTTTTTATTTGAATGTACCAATGCTCAGGGAAATTCAATTTTGTTAGACAATACATCTCAACCGGGCGCAAAAGGTGTTTCGCCGATGGAAAGTGTTTTGATGGCAGTTGCAGGCTGCAGCGGAATCGACGTTGTCAATATTCTTAAAAAACAAAGACAGGAAATTACGGGTTTTAAAGCTGAAGTGGAAGGTGAAAGAATCCCTGTTGACGATGCAAAACCATTTAAATCAATTACTGTAAAGTTTTTATTGGAAGGAAACATGGATCCTAAGAAAGCATTAAAAGCATCAGAATTATCATTCGAAAAATACTGTTCCGTATCAAAAACCTTAGAACCAAACGTAGAAATCGCTTACGAAGTTTTTGTAAACGGAGAAAAGGTTGAGCAATAGAGTGAATCCTGAGTCGGAGAGTTTGAGGGTTTTTTGAGTATTTGAGAATTCACTCAAACTCAAAAACTCTATCACTCTCAAACTCTGTTACACTCAAACCAATTACGCCAGTCTCGGCTTCATCAGTTTGGCAACAGTTGCAGTCCACCCTGTTTGATGGGAAGCTCCTACACCGCGACCGTTATCACCGTGAAAATATTCAAAAAATGTAATGTAATCTTTGAAATTCGGGTCATAATTCAATTTATAATTTCCGCCGTTAAAAGCACGCTGTCCGCTTTCGTCTTTTAAGAAAATCGAGCACAGCCTTCCGCTGATATTCTGGGCAACTTCATCCAGGTTTTTCTTTTCTCCGCTTCCGGTCGGGAATTCCACCTTTAAGCTGTTTCCATAGTAAAAATGAAAACGCTGCAGACTTTCAACAATTAAAAAATTGATAGGAAACCAAATCGGGCCTCGCCAATTGCTGTTTCCGCCAAACATTCGGCTGTCACTTTCTGCGGGAGTATAATAAACTACATTTTTGTTTCCATGAACCGTAAACACAAACGGATTTTCTTCATAAACTTTAGACATCGCACGGATTCCGTAAGAACTCAGAAATTCTTTTTCGTCCAGCATTCTGTTTAAAACTTTTGTAAGCCTCGTTTTTCTAAGGATACTCATTAAGTGTTTTCTGCCGCTTCCTTCTTCTTCCCAATGCGAAACGAGCGAGGTAAGCTCAGGTTTGTTTTTCAAAACCCAATCCATTCTTTCCCGAAAATTCGGCATCTTGTCGAGTAAATGATGATCGATAATTTCAACTGCAAACATCGGGATCAAACCTACAATACTTCTCAGACGTAATGAAACACTTTCTCCGTTTCCGAGCTGTAAAACATCGTAGAAAAAACCGTCTTCTTCGTTCCAGAGTCCTTTCGTTCCTTCGCCCAGATTCTCCATTGCTTCGGCAATATATAGATAATGCTCAAAAAATTTGATCGCCATATCTTCGTACACCTGATAATATTGGGCGAGTTCCATCGCCATTCGCATCATATTCAGCGCATACATTGCCATCCAGCTCGTTCCATCGGCTTGTTCGAGATGTTCGCCGTCTTTCAGCTCCATGTTTCGGTCAAAAGCACCGATGTTATCAAGACCTAAAAACCCTCCGCCAAAAATATTTTTTCCGTTTTTATCTTTTCGGTTAACCCACCAGGTAAAATTCAGGAGCAATTTCTGGAAAACTTTTTCTAAAAATAAAAGATCGGGTTTGCCGTTTGTTTTTTCGTCAATTTTAAAAACCCTGAAGCAAGACCATGCATGAACAGGCGGATTGACATCACTCAGATTCCATTCATAAGCAGGCATTTGTCCGTTCGGATGCATATACCATTCTTTGGTAAGCAAAAGCAACTGATTTTTAGCAAAATCTGCATCAATAATCGCAAAAGGTA
Source organism: Chryseobacterium sp. 2TAF14 (assembly GCF_052115105.1). NCBI lineage: Bacteria > Pseudomonadati > Bacteroidota > Flavobacteriia > Flavobacteriales > Weeksellaceae > Chryseobacterium > Chryseobacterium sp. 2TAF14. The sequence goes on along the minus strand of NZ_JBFRGA010000007.1, from coordinate 11,480 downwards.
CACAGTGAAACGCCAAATCCCAAGTCGCATACCAAGGATATTCCCATTTATCAGGCATCGAAATGACATCTTTATTGTGAAGATGTTCCCATTCGGTATTTCGTACGTAATGATTAAAATCTCTTGGCGCTTCGTGATTAGGATCGCCTTTCAGCCATTTTCCGACATTGTAATGATAGAATTGTTTGTTCCAAAGAAGGCCTGCGAAAGCCTGTCGCTGCACATTTTTTTCATCATCATTAAAAATATCCTGCTGAATTTCGTCATAAAATTCATTCGCTTCATTAATTCTTGCATTAAAAATATCATTAAACTGATAAAAAGCATCATCCATATCATAAGGCGACAACCTGAAATCAAAAACTTCAGACTGACCTGCTTCAATGATTTCATCAATTATAAATGCAGCCTTTGTTCCTCTTTTCTCAGGATTTATAGTATCTGTCTGATGAATTATATAATCGTTGATGCCGTCTTTATAGTAAGCATTATCTACAGATGGTGTACCATGAAGTTTAGGATGATTGGTTTCATTATCACAAAAAACCTGTTCTGCATTTTTATTTTTTGAATAAAACTTTTTGATAGGAAGGCTGTCGTGAAGAACATTGATGCAGCCTTCTTTTCCTGCTTCAACTTGACCTTTATATTCGTTGTAGCCCCATTTCCAGTTATTTCTAAACCATGTTGTAGGCAAAATAACAATCGGTGCGGCTTTATCGCTTCTGTTGCAAACGGTGACTCTTACCAAAATATCGTTTGCATCAGATTTACAGTATTCTATGAAGATGTCAAAATATTCATCCTTATCAAAAATTCCGGTATCGAAAAGTTCGTATTCCGGCTCTTTTTTGGTGCGTTTTGCGTTTTCTGCTACAATATCGTCATAAGGAAATTCGTTAATCGGATATTTGTACACCATTTTCATGTAGCTGTGAGTAGGCGTATTATCAAGATAATAAAAAATTTCTTTGATGTCTTCCCCGTGATTTCCCTGCGGATTGCTCAAGCCGAAAAAGCGCTCTTTTATTCTTTTATCTTTTTTATTCCAAAACGAAAGGGCAAAACAGAAAAGCTGTTTGGTGTCTGAAATTCCGGCAATTCCTTCTTCTCCCCATCTGTAAGTGTGGCTTTCTGCAATATCGTGATTGGCAAAATGCCATGCATTTCCGTTTGCGCTGTAATCTTCACGTACATTTCCCCATTGTCTGTTACTTACATAAGGTCCCCAGTTTTTCCAGTCTTTATTTTGTAATCTTTGCTTCTCGATATTCATTTTCAGCCGTTTTCATTGCTAAGTTAATTTTTTTGATATATAATTCCAATTTTTTTAATCTGAATAATTCTTAACAATCTTCTAAAAACCCTTCTATGATTATGTTTTTTTATGTTTGTTAAATTTTTTTAATTTTTAAAAGAAAAAGTTTTATCTTTGCACCATTCGTTCATTTACATATTGAAAATGTTATCAAGAAAGGTTGAGGGATTAGACCCTGTGAAACCTTAGCAACCCTTTGCGCAAGCAGAGAAGGTGCTACGTTCTACCAAATACTTTATTTTTGGACAGATAACTTACTGAAGTTCTTTTCAACCATTCTCATGGCATTTTCAAGTTTATTTTTTTAAATAATTATAAAATTGAAAACAGAACTGCAAAATATTAACTTTTTATACAAAACCGATTCTCAAAGAGAATACCATATCCCGTTAAGCTACCAGCTTTTTGGGAAAGAGCTGTTTTCTGCACCAATTATTTTGGTAAATCATGCCTTAACCGGAAATTCAAACGTTGCCGGAGAAAAAGGCTGGTGGAAGCAATTGATTGGTGAAAATCAGGTGATTGATACAAACAAATATACTGTTCTGTGTTTCAATATTCCCGGAAACGGATATGACGGCTTTTTTATTGACGAATATTCAGATTTCACTGCTTCAGATATTGCAAATATATTTCTGAAAGGTCTTGAGATATTAAATATTAAAAACTTATACACCCTGATCGGAGGATCTTTGGGAGGAGGAATTGGTTGGGAAATGCTTTCAAAAAATCCGGATTTAGCCGAAATTTTCATTCCGATTGCCTGTGATTCTAAAACCCATGATTGGTTGCACGCACAATGTCTTGTTCAGAAATTTTTATTAAATGAAATTGATGAGCCGCTTCAAAAAGCAAGAATTCATGCCATGTTGTGCTACAGAACGCCTCAGTCTCTAAACGATAGATTTCAATATAAATTTAACCACGAAAAACAACAGCTGGAATCTGAAAACTGGCTGAATTATCATGGAAAATCTCTTGCCGAAAGATTTAGTTTAAAATCTTATCAGCTGATGAATCATTTACTGATGAATATTAATGTAAAAGAAAATATGTTAGAGAAAATTCAGGCACGAATGCACATGATCTCTGTAGATACAGATTTGTTTTTTCCTGCCTCAGAAATCAAAAATGGTTTTGAAAAGCTAAAAGAGAAAAGAAATGATGTTTTCTATCACGAGATCAAATCAGTTCATGGGCACGACGCCTTTTTAATGGAATACAGTCAATTAAATAATATCATAAATAATATTTTGTAAGGAGTTTTAAATGAATTCCACATACAAAGAAAATTAAAAGGTTACAGATGAAAAGTAATGCAAACGAAATAAAATTTTTTAAGAACAGATCAATCATCAAATTTGAAGGTCCGGATTTTTTAGGTGAAATAGGAATTGATGGAAGAGTTTTCAAGGCACTTACATTTGCCCGCATCAGTGTGGGAATAATTTCTCAGCAGGCAGTAGAAAACGGATTGTCAATTCTTGTACACGAAGATGATTCTGAAAAAGCGGTAAACTGTCTGATTGAAGAGTTTGCTTCAGAAAGAAAATCAGGAAAAGTTACTCAGATTTATAGCATCAACAATGTTTCTGTTATCGGTTTTGTGGCAGAAGATCTAAATAAAATACTTTCAGAATTGGCAAGAAACAACGTTTTTCCGTTGTTATTAAACCAAAACTCAAGTGAAAAACGTATCAATATTGTTGTGACATCTTCTCAGGATGAGAAAACTAAAAATATCATTGAGTCTGAAATTTTCAAAAAACCAAAAACAGTTCACTTGGCAATTATCGGTCACGGAAATGTTGGCAAAACTTTAATAGAACAGGTTTTACATTCTTCAGAAGAAATTAAAAGAAGAAAAAATATACACCTAAAAGTGGTTGCTGTAGCAAATTCCAGAAAAATTGCTTTCAACAAAAAAGGATTTGGCAACCAATGGAGCAACGAAGTTTTTGCTTCTGAGAAAACTTCCAATGTTGAAGAACTCATTAATTTTTCTAAAGAAAATCAGCTAGAAAACCTTATTGTAGTTGATAATACGGCAAGTACAGACTTTGTTAAAAATTATCATGCTTTAGCAGAAAACGGTTTTGATTTGGTTTCTTCAAATAAAATTTTCAATACACTTCCGATTGAAGAATATCGTAAACTAAGATATACGTTGAACAAAAAAAATAAGCGTTATCTTTATGAAACCAATGTTGGTGCAGGTTTACCTTTGATTGATACCATAAAGCTTTTACATCTTTCCGGTGAAAATATTACAAGAATCAAAGGTGTTTTTTCAGGAACACTGAGTTATGTGTTCAATAATTTTTCTTTGAGAAATGATAAATTTTCAACCATCGTAAACGAAGCTTTGGAAAAAGGTTTCACAGAACCAGATCCAAGAGAAGATTTGTCAGGAAACGATGTAGCGAGAAAATTATTGATTTTGGCAAGAGAATTAGATTTAATTAATGAATTTAAGGACATCAATATTCAAAACCTGGTTCCTGAAGCTTTACTTTCTATATCAAAACAGGAATTTCTTTCGAGGTTGGAAGAATTAGATGAAGAATACAATAAAATTAAGAAAAACCAAGAGCCCGGTCACGTGCTAAGATATGTAGGAGATCTTCATGGAGATTTGCAAAAAGAAAAAGGTGAATTAGATGTGAAATTGATTTCAGTTCCTGCAACTTCCGCTTTAGGACAATTAAAAGGTTCTGATTCTATTTTTGAAATCTATACCGAAAGTTATGGCGAAAACCCAATCGTCATCATGGGAGCCGGAGCCGGAGCAAAAGTAACAGCGAGAGGCGTTTTCGGAGATATTTTAAGATTAAGTGAAACAAAATAAAAAAGTAGCATGATGGAAGATGGAAGATTGAAGTCTTTCATCACCGAAAAGTCCCGAAGGGACGATTTAAATCAGGATAGGATGAAATCCTATCAAAATTAAAAAATCAAATTATAACAATATAGTAACGAGTCAATTTTAAAATTTGAAAAAATCATAATTAAATTGACGCATTGCTAAAAAGATAAACAAGTTTATGAGCGATAATAATCAACCAAAAACTAACAACGAGCAACTGTCAACAAACTTTGAGACTCTTGCCATAAGAACCCAGACTGAAAGATCTCAGTTTGACGAGCATTCTACGCCTTTATATCTTACTTCAAGCTTCGTTTTTGAAGATGCGGAGGATATGAGAGCGAGCTTTGCCGAAGAAAAATCAAAAAATTTATACAGTAGATTTTCAAATCCAAATGTAACAGAGTTTACCGATAAGATTGCAAAAATGGAAGGTGCAGAAGCAGGCTATGCTTTTGCTACGGGAATGGCTGCAATTTATTCAACATTTGCAACTTTGTTGAATGCAGGAGATCATATTGTAAGCTGTCAGTCGGTTTTCGGTTCTACGCACACGTTGTTTACCAAATATTTCCCGAAGTGGAATATCGAGACCACTTATTTCAAAGCAGAAGATTCTGAAAATGTAGAAAAATACATTCAGCCCAATACAAAAATTTTATATCTGGAAACGCCGACCAATCCTGCGATTGAGGTTTTAGATTTAGAATTTTTCGGGAAGATTGCTAAAAAACACAATCTTATTTTCATTGTAGATAACTGTTTTGCAACGCCTTATTTACAGCAGCCGATAAAATACGGAGCCGATATTGTAGTACATTCAGCTACAAAATTAATTGACGGACAAGGCCGTGTTTTGGGTGGAGTTGCAGTAGGTAGAGAAGATTTGATTCGTGAGATCTATCTTTTCGCAAGAAATACGGGTCCTGCAATGTCACCTTTCAACGCCTGGGTTTTGTCAAAAAGTTTAGAAACATTAGCGATTCGTGTTGAAAAACACTGCGAAAACGCTTTAAAAGTCGCGCAGTTTTTAGAAAATCATCCCAATGTAGAATTAACGAAATATCCATTCCTGCCATCTCACCCAAGCTATGAAATTGCTAGAAAGCAGATGAAACTGGGCGGAAATATCGTAGCCTTCGAAATCAAAGGCGGCATCGAAGGCGGAAGGAATTTTTTAGATAAAATCAAGACGTGTTCGCTTTCTGCCAATCTTGGTGATACCAGAACAATTGTTACGCATCCCGCTTCCACAACGCACTCCAAGTTATCAGACGAGGAGAGAAATGAGGTTGGGATTACGGCTGGTTTGGTTCGTTGTTCGGTAGGTTTAGAAAATGTGGAAGACATCATTGCAGATTTAAAGCAGGCATTAGATTAAAATTATTTGGGCAGCTTTATCCGCCTGAATTTATCCTGAGCTTGTAGAAGGACCTCGTTCAAGTCGGGCTGCAAAGATTCGGCGCAAAACAAGCCTTGTCAAGGTTCAAAACCTTGACAAGGCTTAGGAATAAAAAGTTTGAAATAAATAAAAAGTCCTGAGAGGACGATTTAAATCAGAATAGGATAAAATCCTATTAAAATGAAAAGAACAATTTCAAAAAAAGTAAAATGAAAAATTCAGAACAACTATACAAAGCCTTATCCAAAAGAATTTTAATTCTGGATGGAGCGATGGGAACCATGCTTCAGCGATATAAATTCGAAGAAGAAGATTACCGTGGCGAGCGTTTTAAAGATTGGGAACATCCCGTAAAAGGAAATAACGACCTTCTTTCTCTCACGCAGCCCGAAGCAATAGAAGAAGTTCACAGAAAATACCTCGAATCTGGAGCCGATATTTTGGAAACCAATACATTTTCCGGCACTACGATTGCGATGGCAGATTATCACATGGAAGATCTGGTGTACGAACTGAATTACGAATCTGCAAAAATTGCCAGAAAAGTTTGTGATGAATTTACAGCTCAAAATCCGAATAAGCCAAGATTTGTAGCCGGTTCAATCGGTCCTACCAACAGAACGGCAAGTTTAAGTCCGGATGTAAACGATCCCGGATTTCGTGCAATTACTTTTGAAGAATTGAGATTGGCTTACAAACAACAGTCTGAAGCTTTATTAGATGGCGGCTCAGATATTCTTTTGGTAGAAACGATTTTCGATACACTAAATGCAAAAGCAGCTTTATTTGCAATTGACGAAATTCAGGAAGAAAGAGGTATCCAAATCCCGATTATGGTTTCCGGAACTATTACCGATGCTTCAGGAAGAACCTTGAGCGGACAAACCGCAGAAGCTTTTTTGATCTCCGTTTCTCACCTGAATTTACTGAGCGTAGGTTTCAATTGCGCTTTGGGAGCAAATCAGTTAACACCATATTTAGAAACATTGGCGCACAATTCAGATTTTTTTGTTTCGGCATATCCGAATGCGGGTTTACCAAATGCTTTTGGGCAGTACGACGAATCTCCCGAATTTATGGCAGAGCAAATCAGAGAATATGTAGAAAAAGGATTGATCAATATCATCGGCGGATGTTGTGGTACAACGCCGGAACACATCAAAGCAATCGCTGATTTGGTAGATAAATACGAACCTAGAAAAGCGAAAAATTTTGTATGATTTTTGATTGTTGAAATTTAGAATAAGTATACCAATACTTTTTTTAAAATATATAACAAAAATCCCATGGAAAAACCAATCTATCTCAAAGATCAAGACGATGCCAAACTGTTTAATGAATTAAGAAAAAGAGTGAATCAGCGTGTAGCACAACTTCCACAAAACAGAGATGTTTATATTCAGATCAAAGCGATTATTTTGCCTTTGGTCTATTTTGGTTTGTATGTGTTTGCGTTGGTCAATGCCGAAAAAAATTGGGTTTATATTTCCAGTTTTGTTTTGATGGGGATTTCATTGGTTTTAATTTATCTTAATCTAATTCACGAAGCGGCTCACAATAATATTTTTAAAAACAAAAAACTGAACAGCATTGTTTTGCAGATTTTTGATTTTGTGGGAGCCAACTCATACATCTGGAAAAAAAGACACATCGCTGCTCATCATGCTTACCCAAATGTTGACGGTTGGGATACCGACATCGAACAGAGCGGACTTTTATTAATTGTTCCGTGGATCAAAGCAAAAGGAGTTCAGAAATACCAGCATTTCTTTTTCTTTCTTGTTTATCCATTGTATTTGTTTAACTGGATGTTTATCAGAGATTTTAGAGACTTTTTCGATAACGACAGAGTGATCTTGAAAACTCAGGGAAAAATTCCGGTTTCAGAAAAAATTAAAATGATCAGTTTCAAGCTGTTTTATTTTTTCTATCAGATTGCAGTTCCTGTTTTATTTTTTAAAGTTTCTCTGGGATTAGCTTTGGGAGCTTGGTTTTTACAGGTGATTGCAGCAAGTATTTTTGCACTTTTTGTTTTGTTGCCCTTACATCCGCTTCCGGATAATGCTTTTCCGAAATTAGATGAAAAAAACGGACTTCCGTTCAGCTGGCTTCGTCATCAATTGGAAGTAACGAATGATTTAAAAGAAAATAACTGGTTTGTTAGAAATATGTTAGGGAATTTCAATTTTCACGTTGCCCATCATCTTTTTCCGAATTACAGTTATATGTATTATAACGAAATCACCGAGGAAATTGAGCAGTTTGCCAGAGAAAACAACTTGGGCTACAAACGATTTCCAATTTTTACTGCTTTAGGCAAACATGTTGATTTGCTGAAGCAAAATGCGAATAACGCTTATTTTATTTTAGAAGAATAATTAAATGAAATATTTAAGATTATCAGGGCTTGAACCTCTGATTATTACTCCGGAATCAAATTTCATCAACGTTGGTGAAAGAACAAATGTTGCCGGGTCTAAAAAGTTTTTAAGATTAATAAAAGAAGAGAAATTCTCTGAAGCCTTAGATATCGCAAGAGATCAGGTTGATGGCGGAGCTCAGATTCTGGATGTCAATTTTGATGACGGTTTGATAGATGGAAAAGCTTCCATGATCAAATTCCTGAACTTGATCGGTTCTGAACCGGATATTTCCAAAATTCCAATCATGGTCGATTCTTCCAAATGGGAAATTTTGGAAGCGGGTCTTCAGGTTGTACAAGGAAAATGTGTAGTAAATTCCATTAGTTTAAAAGAAGGAAAAGAAGAGTTTGTAAAACACGCCAAAGCAATCAAAAGATATGGAGCTGCCGTTATTGTGATGGCTTTTGATGAGGTTGGTCAAGCGGATAATTACGAAAGAAGACTCGAAATTACCAAAAGATCTTATGATATTTTGGTTGATGAGATTGGATTTCCTGCTGAAGACATTATTTTCGATTTAAATATATTCCCCGTTGCGACAGGGATGGAAGAACATCGACGAAACGCAATCGATTTCATCGAAGCAACACGTTGGGTTCGCCAAAATCTTCCTTATGCTTCGGTAAGTGGAGGAGTTTCGAATGTTTCCTTCTCTTTTAGAGGAAATGATACGGTACGTGAAGCGATGCACTCTGTTTTTCTTTATCATGCTATTCAGGCCGGAATGAATATAGGAATTGTAAACCCGGCAATGCTTGAGGTTTATGATGAAATCAATAAAGAACTTTTAGAACTCGTTGAAGATGTAATTCTTGATAAAAGAGATGATGCAACGGAACGTCTTTTAGATTATTCTGAACGAAATAAATCGGTTAAAAAAGAAAAAGTTGAGGAGTTAGAATGGCGTACTCACCCTTTACAGGAGAGAATTACGCATTCTTTGGTTAAAGGAATCGACCGCTTTATTGAAGAAGACGTAGAAGAAGCGAGATTGTTATCTGAAAGACCGCTTCATGTAATTGAAGTTAATTTGATGACCGGAATGGGTGTTGTAGGAGATCTTTTCGGAAGCGGAAAAATGTTTCTTCCCCAAGTTGTAAAATCTGCCCGTGTCATGAAAAAAGCAGTAGCTTATTTGCAGCCTTTCATTGAGGCTGAAAAAGATCAGACTCAGAAAGCAAACGGAAAAATTTTAATGGCAACCGTAAAAGGAGACGTTCACGATATCGGTAAAAATATTGTGAGTGTTGTTTTGGGATGTAACAATTACGAAATTGTCGATTTGGGAGTAATGGTTCCTGCCGAAAAAATTATTCAGGCAGCGATTGATCATCAGGTTGATGTTATTGGTTTAAGCGGATTGATTACTCCAAGTTTGGATGAAATGGTTTACATCGCTTCAGAATTGGAAAGACAAAATCTTAATTTTCCTTTATTAATTGGTGGTGCAACAACTTCTAAAGCGCATACCGCAGTTAAGATTGATTTAAAATATAAAAATGCTGTCGTTCATGTGAATGATGCTTCAAGAGCTGTAAATGTTGTAAGTTCATTACTTGGAGATCGAAATAAAGAATATGTTGATGATCTGAAAAATGATTACTCAGATTTCAGAGAAAAATTTTTAAACAGACAGGTTGATAAAAATTATGTTTCTCTTGAAGACGCCCGAAAAGATAAGTTTAAAATTGATTGGGAAAACGAAGAAATATTTACCCCTAATCAACTGGGAATTCAGGTTTTTGAAAATCAGGATTTAAAAGAACTGATTCCGTTTATTGATTGGTCACCATTTTTCAGAAGTTGGGATTTACACGGAAAATATCCGAATATTCTTGAAGATGAGGTTGTAGGTGAGCAAGCCAAAGAACTATTTGCAGACGGACAGAAAATTCTAAAGAAAATTGTTGATGAGAAGTTATTAACAGCAAAAGCAATCTTCGGAATTTTTAAAGCTAATTCAAACGAAACTGATGATATTTTGATTTATGATGAAAATAATCAGGAACAAGTAAAGTTTTTAACCTTAAGACAACAAGTTCAAAAGTCAAAAGGAAAAGATTATCTGGCTTTAAGTGATTTTATTGCCCCAAAAAGTACCGGGAAAACCGATTACATGGGAGCTTTTTGTGTAACAACAGGTTTTGGAACTGATGAATTGTCTGATCAATACGAAAAAGATAATGATGATTACAATGCAATTATGGTAAAAGCAATTGCGGACCGTTTTGCAGAAGCGTATGCTGAATTTTTGCATAAAAAAGTCCGTACCGAATATTGGGGATATGCCAATCAGGAAAATTTAAGCAACGAAGATTTAATTGCTGAAAAATATAAAGGAATTCGTCCTGCGCCTGGTTATCCTGCATGTCCTGATCATTTGGAAAAACATGCGATTTGGGATCTTTTAAAAGTGAAAGAAAATATTGGAGTTTACCTTACAGAAAGTTTGGCCATGTTTCCTACGGCAGCGGTTTCCGGGTATTATTTCGGAAGTCCTCATGCAAAATATTTTGGATTAGGAAAAATAACAGAAGAGCAGGTGAAAGAATATTCAGAAAGAAAAGGAATTTCTTTGAGAGAGGCTAAAAAATGGCTTTCTCCAAATTTAGCTGACGGAATTTAAAATTCTACAATTTATTTCAAAAAATTAAAACTTACTATTATTAAATGAAAATCACAGACCATATAAAAAACGCTAATGGAAAAACTTTATTTTCCCTCGAAGTAGTTCCGCCGCAAAAAGGAATCGGGATTGAAGATTTATATAAAAATATCGATCCTTTAATGGAGTTTAAACCACCGTTTATCGATGTTACAACTTCCCGTGAAGAATATATTTATATAGATAAAGGAAATGGTTTAATGGAACGTAGAATTACAAGAATGCGTCCAGGAACTTTGGGAATTTGTTCAGCCATTCAGCATAAGTATGGAGTTGATACTGTTCCTCATTTGCTCTGTGGTGGTTTCACCAAAGAAGAAACAGAATATCTTTTGGTCGATTGTATGTACCTAGGAATCGATAACATTATGGCTCTTCGTGGTGACGCGATGAAAGGGCATCAGTATTTTGAACCAACTTTAGGAGGTCATGCAAGTGCAATGGATTTGGTTGATCAAATCAATAATTTAGGACGTGGAAAATATCTTCATGATGATGATCAAATTTGTGACGAACATAATAAGTTTTGTATCGGAGTTGCAGGTTATCCRGAAAAGCACATGGAAGCTCCTTCAATGAATTATGATTTGAAATGGCTGAAACAAAAAGTAGATGCGGGAGCAGATTATATCGTCACCCAAATGTTTTTTGATAATAAAAAGTATATCGAATTTGTGAAAAAAGCCCGTGAAATGGGGATTACAGTTCCAATAATTCCCGGAATAAAACCGATTGCTACAAAAAAACATTTGAAACTCTTGCCACAAGTTTTCAAAATCGATTTACCGGAAGATTTGATCAATGCT
>NZ_JBFRGA010000006.1:0-134080 GCF_052115105.1 Chryseobacterium sp. 2TAF14 | reverse complement strand
TTTATACGTTGGTTCGTGGAGCGAATGGAGCAGAAGAGAAGGCAAACAAATAGCTACAGAGATTTGAATTTTCTTAAGATGAAAATCAAACTTAATATTCCTTATTAATTTAACAACCTTAATGGTTTAAATAAAATTTAAAATAAAAAAGCTGCCAAAAATTGACAGCTCATATACTTTTTGATGAATGATGATAATTTTGAATTAAAAAACTTCCGGCATCCAACTTCTATCATCCAGCCTTTTAAAGCATTCCCAGCTCAAATTTTGCTTCCTCGCTCATCATGTCTTTATTCCAGCTTGGCTCAAAAGTCAGTTCAAGATCAACTTCATTTACATTTTCTACAGCTTTTACTTTGTCTTTTACTTCCTGTGGCAGAGTTTCTGCAACCGGACAATTGGGAGTCGTTAAAGTCATAATAATCTTTACATCGGCTTCATCGGAAATCTGGACATCATAAATTAAACCCAATTCATAAATATCTACAGGAATTTCTGGGTCATAAACGGTTTTTAATACTCCGATAATTTCTTCTCCTATATCGGCAATCTGATCGTCTGTAAATTTCATTTTATCTTTTTAATTACCGCTTTTACGGCATTTTTTTTAATCTGAATTGATATTTCTTTTTAATAAATCTTCCTGACGCATGCGTCTGAAAATGTTTGCCAAAGTTAAGACATCTTTTTCACAATAGTCAACTATTCGTTGCAAGTCTTTTTCTATGTAGTAGATTGATGAAACCATTGATCCGTCGATGTCGTCTTTCGGAGTAGGAATTCCGAAAACGTGGGCTAAAAGTTCCAGCGAAATATAGCTTTTGTAGTCTCCGAATTTCCAAAGCTCCATCGTATCAAGATGGGGGATTTCCCAAGGCTTTTTTCCAAACATTTGAAATGGTGTAGGAGGCATCATTCCGTTAATGAGAAACCGTCTTGCAATCCACGGGAAATCAAACTCTTTTCCGTTGTGGGCGCAAAGAATAACATCGCGGAGTCTTGGGCTGTTAAAAATTTCACCAAATTCCAAGAGTATTTTTTTTTCATCATCACCGGCGAAGCTTTTTATTTTTAAAGTGTCGTTTTTTTCGAGCATTCCGATGGTGATGCAGATAATTTTTCCAAACTCTGCCATAATTCCGGCTCTTTCGTAAAAATCTTCTGCAGAAACCTCATCTTTTCTTTGATATCTTGTTTTTTTCTCCCAAAGTTTCTGCTCAGTTTCAGATAAATCTTCCCAGGAACCTGAGTTTGGAACGGTTTCAATATCAAGGAATAAAATCTTTTCTAATGGAATGTTTTGTATCATATCCGTGCTTGTTTAAAGTGAATTTTTAAACCTTCGAGGTTTGATTTTTAATAATTATCCTACGTGCAGACCGTTTTTCACAGGTAAAGACGGGCTTAAAAGCGTCACATCTTTTGCATTATCACCATAAACTCCCAAAACCAGGCATTCGCTGAAAAAATTGGCAATCTGTTTTTTAGGAAAATTAACGACAGCTAAAATCTGTTTTCCCACTAAATCTTCTTTACTGTAAAGCGTGGTAATTTGTGCTGCAGATTTTCTGAGTCCTAAATCTCCAAAATCTATCTCGAGCTGGTAAGACGGATTTCTTGCTTTTTCAAAATCATTTACAGAAACGATTGTGCCGCTCCGGATGTCTAATTTTTCAAAATCTGCCCAGGATATTTCGGGTTTTATCTTCATTGTCGGTTGATTTTAGTATAAGAGCTGTTTTAAACTTTTTATTTAACCGCAAAAGAGACAAAAGAAATTCGAAATGTATATTATTAGATATTCAAAGCTCTCAAAAAAATAAAAATCAAAGATTTTTTTGAACTTCAGTGTTCTTTTTTCATTTCAAAAATAAGCTTTAATAGAAATATCTAAATCTTTTGTGCCTTTTGTGGTTAAATAAAAAGTTTAAACAAGTTTATAGAATAAAAACAAAAATATTAAAATTTAGATATAAAAATTCATCAAAATAATTTATTACCAGATGAAAAATTTTTAACTTTACTTTAAACACAAAAATATGCTGATAAAAATTTTTGGAAGTTCCATTTTCGGCGTTTCTGCGCAAACCATAACCATCGAAGTTAATGTTGATACAGGCGGAGTAGGCTATCATTTGGTAGGTCTTCCCGATAATGCGATCAAGGAAAGCAGCTACAGGATTTCTGCGGCACTCAAAAACTGCGGCTATAAAATTCCCGGGAAAAAAGTTACCATCAATATGGCGCCTGCAGATTTGCGGAAAGAAGGTGCGGCATACGATTTAAGCATCGCTATCGGAATTTTAATTGCTTCTGATCAGATTCAAGGTGAAAATGTACACGATTATATCATTATGGGCGAGCTTTCTCTTGACGGAAGCCTGCAACCGATAAAAGGTGTGCTGCCAATTGCTATTCAGGCTCGTGAAGAAGGTTTTAAAGGAATTATTTTGCCTAAACAAAATACCAGAGAAGCTGCGATTGTGAATAATTTGGAAGTTTATGGCGTTGAAAATATCAAAGAAGTCATCGATTTTTTTAATGAAGGAAAAGCGCTTGAAAAAGTTGTTTTAGATACAAGAAAAGAATTTCAGGAAAAAATTAACCAGTTTCCGTTTGATTTTTCTGAAGTGAAAGGTCAGGAAACAGCAAAAAGAGCCATGGAAGTTGCTGCTGCAGGAGGCCACAATATTATTCTCATCGGTCCTCCCGGAAGCGGAAAAACAATGTTAGCAAAAAGAGTTCCTAGCATTTTGCCGCCACTTACTTTAAAGGAAGCTTTAGAAACTACAAAAATACATTCCGTTGCGGGAAAAATGGGAGCAGAAACTTCTTTGATGACGGTTCGTCCATTTAGAAGTCCGCATCATACGATTTCGGATGTTGCGCTTGTAGGCGGTGGAAGTTATCCGCAACCCGGAGAAATTTCTCTTGCTCACAACGGGGTTTTATTTTTAGATGAAATGCCTGAATTTAAAAGAACGGTCCTGGAAGTGATGCGACAACCTTTGGAAGATCGGGAAGTCACGATTTCGAGAGCAAAGTTTACGGTAAATTATCCTTCGAGTTTTATGCTGGTTGCTTCGATGAATCCGAGTCCCAGTGGATATTTTCCGGATGATCCCAATAATACTTCTTCTGTTTTTGAAATGCAACGGTATATGAATAAGCTTTCGGGACCGCTTTTAGACAGAATCGATATTCATGTTGAGGTGCAGAAAGTTGAGTTCGAGCAATTAGCGGAGAAAAGGAAAGGCGAAAAAAGTGAAGACATCAGGAAGCGGGTTTTAATTGCCCGTGAAATACAAAATGAAAGGTATAAAGATTTGTCGATCAGCTACAATGCTCAGATGGGTTCAAGAGAATTAGAAAAGTTTTGTGAGCTTGATGATGCATCTTTTAACCTCATCAAAATGGCGATGGAAAAACTGAATCTTTCGGCAAGAGCTTATGACAGAATCTTGAAAGTAGCACGAACAATTGCTGATCTGGAAGAGTCTGAAAATATTTTATCACATCATATTTCAGAAGCAATACAATACAGAAGTCTCGATCGGGAGTTTTGGAATGTCTGATAAAAATTTAAAATAAAAAAAGCACCCCTGAAATATTATTCAGAGATGCTTATTGAAATCATCTGATGTCTTTATTAAACCCAATCGATATTAATTCACAGTAATTTTTAAAACGTTTTGTAATGCAGGTAAAGGATATTGATTTCCTACTTTAGAAATGGCAATATTTTCAGCTTCAGGAGTTCCTCCGAATAAAGCCTGATTATTTCCTGCTCCCGGATATTGATTAACACCCGTTCCGGAATCAAATAAAGCTGTTTTTGAGGTTAAATCTCCTTTAATATTTGCCTCGATGCTTTGTTCATTAGCATAAAACCAGYCGTTGGAAAAGCCAAACATCGTTACATATGCTATTTTGTCTCCCGGTGTATATGAGAAATTGGTCATTACTTTGTTTCCCGGTGCTACAGGAGCGCTTCCTGCAACATAAACTCCTTTTACATTCGGTAAAGTTTTCAAAGTATTCTGAAGCTTCATCACATCTCCAAATTGAGAAATTTCTTTTAACCCATTTCCGGAATCCAGTTGACCCAATTGATAGATAGGATTTTGAGTACCACTGTAAACAACCACTAAAGCAGGAGAAAGCCCTGTCATAATTCCAGTATTTACATTAAGTTTCGTTACCATTTTGGTAATATCTCCCATCTGTGCTATATCTGTAATTTCAGGATTTGATAAAGAATTGGGTGTGAAAAACGGTGCTGAATTAAGCAATTGCGAACCATTGTAGTTTGAAACCGCCCAAACTCCGGGAGATAAAGGAGTTTCATTGGCTGTTCCGCCGGAAGTGTTTGTTATGGTTAATGTAAACTCAGATTTCATCATATTAAAGCTAAGATTGAGCTTAACCAATTGAGAGGCATTTACATTTACCTGGGAAATGGGGTTGCCCTGAGCATTCCCTGTTGTATTATCTTTTGTACCGTTGTCCCACAATAAAACTTCTGAAGAAACATCGCCTGTGATGGCATTTCCGTTATTATCAAATAGTTTTATTCCCGGTTGTTTTGAAGCAAAAAACCAATCTTTTGAAGCACCGTACATTGTTGCAAACATCAAAGACTGTGCTTTTCCAGCGCTGAATTTAATAGAAACAGATTCTCCGGGCATAATAACAGGAGTGTTGGTTCCCTGAAAACTGCCGCTTTGTACAAAATCTTTTGGTGTAACAATGTTTTCGAAAGTAATTGTTTTTTCCATCGCAGTTTCCATCATATCGTTGTCATCACAAGATGAAAGTCCGAAAATTGTCAAAAATCCGATTCCGAGGGTTGCTGTTTTTAAAATGTTTTTTTTCATAGGATATTTTTTAATTTATTATTGACTTACAATTATAGTCGGACTTATTCCGAAATCCTGACAAAAAAATATCGGTTTTATTTTTTGAAATAATTTAAGTTATTGGCTTTTAGTTATTTAAATTTGTTTATTTTTCTAAATTCTCTAAAATGTCTTAGTCTGAAAGTTATTTTTGTTTTAAAATTTATTGAAAAAAAGACACAAAAAAACCGTGAAATGAATTCCACGGTTTTAAAAATATTTTTGAGAAAATTATTTTTTCTTTTTTGCCGGAGCTGTAATTTTTAATTTAGATTTTCCTGTATCAGCCGGAGTGTTTTCGTCTCTAACTAATTTTAGTTCGTCTATTAACCTTCTTGCACCTGCATATTTATCAATCGTCCAAAGAACAAAACGGATGTCAACGTTGATCGTTTTTTGCCATTCATCCTCGAATACGATATCTCCGCTTAATGCTTCACTGTTTCCGTCGAAAGCGATACCGATAAGGTTTCCGTCTCCGTCAATTACCGGAGAACCAGAGTTACCACCTGTAATATCGTTGTTTGAAAGGAAGTTTACCGGCATGTAACCTGCTTTATCAGCATATTGACCATAGTCTTTCATGTTGTGAAGAGCAATTACTCTTTGCGGAAGGTCAAATTCTTCGTCACCAGCTTTGTATTTACCTACCAAACCATTCATGTCTGTGTAATAGTTTTCTGTAATACCAAAGTAGTTTCTGTCGTCTCTGATTGGTAAAGTATCTACGGTTCCGTACGTTAATCTCATGGTAGAGTTTGCATCCGGATAGAATTTTTTCTCAGGCATTGCTTTCATTAAACCAGCCAAGAAAAGACGGTTGTTTTTAGCAAAGCTGTCATCAAGCAATACATATTTGTCGTTTGATGTTTTCTGATCTGCAATAATTCCTCTTGCGATTTTTAAAAGCGGATCTGCATCCAATTTCAAACGATCAGGATTCAGAATATAGTTTGTAACAGAAGTTTTGTTTGCAAATAAAGATGAAAATGCGATGTTTGACAGGTTTTTAGAATCTAATCCCATCAACGTAGGAGAAGCTACGTCTGATTTTACTCTTGTCTGATAAAGGTTTACCAGAGAGTTCAGCATTTCTCCTTCAAGGTCTGTATTGATGTTTTCGTAAGCGTCTTTTACAGCAGCTTCCAATTTAGGCTTCATTGCTAATCTTCCTGCCATATCCTGTTTTGCGTAAGCATCCAAAGCAGGAGCTAAACCGTTTGCCAAAGCAAGGTATTTAGCATTTCTCATCAATAAAGAAGCATAGTTTCTTTCTACATTTCTGTTTGAAACCTGTGAGTAATAATTTTGAATTCTGTCTAAAACATCATCGTACATTTCATTTCCTGGCTGCATTGCCCAGTCGTTGAATTTCTTCTCAATTTCTCTCTTGTCAGTAATGGTTCCATTATTTTCAACGGCGTCAATCGTTCCCTGTCTGTTTTTCCAGTAATTTGCTACAGAAGCATATTGAGAAGCATATCCCAATTGAGTTGCTTTATCTTTATCCATATACTTCTTCATAATGTCCATCGCCATTTTAGAAGTTTCTACCCAAGCCGGATAATCTTTAGTCACCATCTGCTCAATTCCAAAAGAAGTAAGGTAACGGTTTGTTCTTCCAGGATATCCTAAAATCATTGAGAAATCTCCTGGCTTAATTCCTTTAAGAGAAACAGGTAAATAATGTTTAGGCTTTAAAGGAACGTTGGTTGGCTTAAATTCTGAAGGATTTCCTGCAGCATCAGCATATACTCTGAAAACCGTGAAGTCAGCAGTGTGTCTCGGCCATTCCCAGTTGTCTGTATCACCTCCGAATTTTCCTAATGATGAAGGTGGTGCTCCTACCAATCTGATGTCTTTATAATCCTGATAAACAAAATAATAAAATTCATTTCCGTTGAAGAAATCTTTTACGACAACAGTATATTTTCCGTTTTCAGAATTTTCTGTCTGGATTGCTTTTGTCTCAGCTTCAATTATAGCTTTTCTTTCTGCTGCAGACATATTCTCGTTTAATTTAGAATTGATTCTCTGCGTAGCGTCATCCATTCTTACCAAAAATCTTACGTAAAGATCTTTAGAATTAAATTCTTCTTTCTGGTTCATTGCCCAGAAACCGTTTTTCAGGTAATCTTTTTCAGGAGTTGAAGCGGCAGCAACTGCACCGTAACCACAGTGGTGATTGGTGAAGATCAAACCTTTGTCTGAAACGATTTCTCCTGTACAAAAACCTCCAAAGCTTACGATAGCATCTTTTAAGCTGGAATTGTTTACAGAATAAATCTCTTCGGGAGTTAAATGCAGCCCTTCTTTTTGCATGTCTACTCCATTAAGGCGTTTAATGAGCATCAATAGCCACATTCCTTCGTCTGCCCTCATTTGAGCAAAACCTAATAAGAAAGTGAATAGTAAAAATATTCTTTTCATTTTATAAAATAATTTTTGTGGGGCTAATTTACTAATTTTTACTGTATTTAGTATTTAAATGGTACAAAAATGGGAGTCTGTCAATTATGAATAAGTTTTTATCAATATTTATAGCAGCAGTATGCTTCATATCAGCATTAAGCTGCTCTTCGGCAAAACTGCAAAGTCAGCACATTCAAAGGCAATGGATGCTGATTTCCTTTGGTGATTTTACAAAAGAACAGCTCATAAAAAGCAAAGCAGAAATCAATCTTACAGCGCCTCCGGAAGACGGAAAAATAAAAGGAACTGCCATGATGGGCTGCAACAGAATGTTTTTTACTTTAGAATTTAAATCTAAAAACAAAGTAGAAATTTCCGGATTGGGAAGCACATTAATGGCTTGCCAGGAAATGGAAATTGAAGATCAGTTTACAAAGGTCTTTGAAAAAATGACCCGCTACCAAATCGATGGCCATTTTCTTACGCTTTACGATGATAAAGGCGCCGAGATGAAGTTTATTGCCGCAGACTGGGATTAAATTCTTTTGTCAAGTTGGTTGAATATTAAATTTAAATAAAAAGGTTAAACATATTTAAAAAATTAAAATGCGGATTTTAATCAAGCTCTGACTGAAATTATCTGTTTTTAAAGGGCAGAGTTGCATTTATAGATTAAAAATATTATCTTGTAAATCTCATAAATTATATAAAAATTAATGCTAGAAAAAAAACAACATAATTACGAAAAGGCAGTTTTGGTGGGCGTTGTCACCCAAAATCAGGATGAAGATAAGTTGCAGGAATATATGGACGAGCTGGAGTTTTTAGCCTTCACAGCAGGCGCTACGGTAGACCGACGTTTTACGCAAAAATTAACCCAGCCCGATTCTAAAACTTTTGTAGGAAGCGGAAAAGCACAGGAAATAAAAGAATACGTAAAAGAAAATGAGATAGGAACCATTATTTTTGATGATGAACTGTCTCCTTCCCAGCTTAAAAATCTTGAAAAAGAAATAGAAGTAAAAATTCTCGACAGAACCAATCTTATTCTTGATATTTTCGCACAGAGAGCACAAACTTCTTATGCCAGAACTCAGGTAGAATTAGCACAATATCAATATCTTCTTCCACGACTGACAAGAATGTGGACTCACCTTGAAAGACAAAAAGGGGGAATCGGAATGCGTGGTCCCGGTGAAACCGAGATTGAAACCGACAGAAGGATCATCCGCGACAGAATATCTTTGCTGAAAGACAAGCTGAAAGTTATCGACAAGCAAATGGCAACGCAGCGTAACAATCGTGGAAAAGTTGTTCGTGCTGCTTTGGTAGGGTACACTAACGTAGGAAAATCTACCCTGATGAATGCAATTTCTAAATCTGATGTTTTTGCTGAAAATAAACTTTTTGCAACGTTAGATACTACAGTAAGGAAAGTGGTTATCGGAAATCTGCCGTTTCTTTTGACAGATACCGTAGGTTTCATCAGAAAATTACCGACGCAGTTGGTAGAATCTTTCAAATCGACTTTGGATGAGGTGCGTGAAGCCGATCTTCTGATTCATGTGGTTGATATTTCGCACGAAAGTTTTGAAGATCACATCGAGTCTGTTAACCAGATTTTAATGGAAATCAATGCGCATCAGAAGCCGATGATTATGGTTTTCAACAAAATTGACGACTTCAGCTATGTGAAAAAAGATGAAGACGATCTTACGCCAAGCTCAAGCAAAAATGTCTCTCTAGAAGAATGGAAAAAAACATGGATGGCAAAATCTAAACATCCTGCCGTTTTCATTTCTGCGCTCACGAAAGAAAATTTCCCGGAAATGAAAAGGCTGGTTTACGATGAGGTGATGAAAATTCATATTTCCAGATTTCCTTACAATGATTTTCTCTTCGAATATTTTGATAACGACGAAGACGAAGATTCTGAAAAAGACAATTAATGAATTACAGAATCCTATTCTTTCTGCTTATTCTTCCGTTTTTTGGTTTTAGCCAAAAGATAAAATCAGATTTGAAAAATATTGAGAAAAATCTCAAAAATCCACAATCTGTTTACCATTACGACAGGCTTATTTTTAAATATAAAGGGCTTCCAAAATCCATCGACAGTACAGAAGCACAGCATTTATACTACGGAAGGAACTTCAGGAAAGATCTGGTTTCGCAGACGGGAGACGATTTCAAAGAATTGGCAGAAGCTTTCAAAAGCAATAATTTTAAAGAATGCATCAAGCTTGGTAAAATACTTTACTCAAAAGATCCTACCAATCTTGATGTGATTCTTATCCTGCTTCGTAGCTACGATCAGACAAAAGACATCGCAAACTTTTCGCATCATATTGCACAATTGCGCCTTCTTACCAACGCAATCAAAAACTCGGGAGACGGGAAGTCTGAAAAAACAGCATTCATAGTAAACAATGTAGGAGATGAATATATTTTCCTAAATGTGATGAATGTGGGACAAGATTATACAAGATCTTCCAAAACCCTGAAAGACGGGATTGTAGATGTTTGGGAAAAAGAAGGCAACAAAATTTACATCAAAGTACTTTATTTAGACTTAATTTTTTAAAAAACAATTTATTTGGAATTATATTATTCATTTTCAGCGCTCATTGTATTAGCATCCATTTTTGCATATATTAACTACAGATTCTTAAAACTTCCGAGTACAATCGGGATTATGGTGATCGCCATTGTGGTTTCGATCATTCTGGTTTTATTTGGCGAAAACTTTCTTCCAAAAACATTCGGCCATCTGAATGATTTGATGAACAGTATCGACTTTACCGAAGTTCTGATGGGGGCGATGCTTAATTTTCTTCTCTTTGCAGGAGGAATCCATATTAATATCAACGATTTAAAAGAACAGTTCAGACCGGTTCTTATATTTTCAACAGCCGGTGTTATTATTTCAACCTTTATCGTAGGATTCGGGATGTTTTATTTGCTGCCTTTAGTAGGGTTAAAAATTCCTTTTATCTATTGCTTGGTTTTTGGGGCATTGATTTCGCCAACAGATCCGGTTGCGGTTTTAAGTGTTTTAAAACAAGCCAAAGTTTCAAAGTCATTAGAAACAAAAATTGCAGGCGAATCATTATTCAACGACGGGATGGCGGTTGTGGTTTTTACCGTGGTTTTACAGCTGGCTGTAGGAAAAGAGATTGATCTGGGAATAGAAAATATTGCACTTTTACTAGCCAAAGAAGCAGGAGGAGGTTTAGCTTTGGGTGTTGCTTTAGGTTGGGTAACCTCAAGGTTGATGCGTGAAGTTGATGATTATATTATTTCGGTTTTGGTAACACTTGCAGTTGTGATGGGAGGCTATCTTGTGGCAAGACAAATGCACGTTTCAGGCCCGTTAACGATGGTTGCCGCAGGATTGTTTATGGGGAATTTTAATGTTAAATTTAAAATGAAATCCATCACTCAGGATTATCTCATTAAATTCTGGGAACTGATCGATGAAATTCTGAATGCGGTTTTATTCCTTTTCATCGGCTTTGAATTGTTGATGATTAAAGATTTAAATCATTACGTAATTCCGGGATTATTGGCAATTGTTGTGGTGCTTTGCGCAAGGTTTATTTCGATTTGGGGTCCTACAAAATTCATGTCTTTCAGAACCAGGTTTAGTCCGCAAACGATAAAAGTCCTTTTTTGGGGCGGAATCAGAGGTGGTGTTTCCATTGCTTTGGCAATGTCTATCCCGAAAAACGAATACAGCAATACGATTTTAAGTATTACTTATTGTGTGGTTGTGTTTTCTATTGTAGTTCAGGGTCTTACGATTGCTAAGGTTGCCAATCCTAAACAGATTGCAAAAGAAGAGCAGGAGCAGGAAAGTATTGCTTTAGAAGACGGTCATTAATCTGTTATAAATCAATAATTATCAAATGAAAAAACTGGTATTTTTACTGTTATTATTGTTTTTTGGGTTTTGCTTTTCACAGGTGAATATTGAGCAGATAAAAAGTGATGTTACAAGTGATCCTAAAAAATTTTATTATGATAATTTAGAGATCTTTAAATCTGATCCAAAATCTTTAAGTCAAGAACAGCTCAATTATATTTATTACGGAAATAATTATGTTGACTACGGTTTCAATAGATCAGAATTTAATGAAGTTCTTAATGAAGTTACCAAGTACAAAATAGTGGAACTGGGAAATTAGATATTTCGCCGCTTATTGTCACTAATTTTTCGGATCAAATGCTTGCTTTAGAAAACTCTAAGGTTTTTACCCGTGGAATAACATTTAAATCTACAGTTTTACCTGATGGTTCATGGTTAAATATTTATAAAAACGGACAAGATTTATTTTTTGTAAGAACAACTCATCATAAAGATCTTTATAAAGATGACAAATAATATTCTCAAAGAGATCAAAGAATCATTAGCTGTTTTATCCATTCCTGAGAAAGCCGCTTTTTTTCCTAAGTTTTTCAAAACAGGAAAAGGAGAATATGGTGAAGGCGATTTATTTTTGGGTGTAAAAGTTCCGGATCAGAGAGCGGTTGCGAAAGAATATTATACTAAAATTTCTTTGGAAGAATTAAGTAAATTACTTTCTTCTCCGTATCACGAGCATCGTTTGACAGCTTTAATCATGCTGATTTCCAAGTTTGAAAAAACAAAAGATGTATCTTCAAAAGAAGAAATCATTAATTTTTATCTGAAGCATCTTGATTTTATCAACAATTGGGATTTGGTAGACACAAGCTGTTATAAGATTTTAGGAAGGTACTCTTTTGAAAATCAGAAAGAAAACCTTTTGAGAAAACTTGCAGATTCAGACCAAATGTGGCATAAAAGAATTGCTGTTGTAGGAACAATGCATTATATAAAAAAAGGTTCGTTTGAATTAACGAAAGAGTTTGTAACGCAGAATCTTCATCATCCGCATGATCTGATGCACAAAGCAAACGGCTGGTTGCTGAGGGAAATGGGAAATAAGAATGAAGCTGAGCTGATTTCATATTTAAATCAATATTACAAAGAAATGCCAAGAACCTGTCTTCGTTATGCGATCGAAAAATTAGACGAAGAATTGCGTCAGGATTATCTGAAAGGTAGGATTTGAACATGATTGATTTCACCTTTCGAAGAACTAAACTAAAAATAAGTAAATTTGTTTCTCAACATCAACTTATGAAAATATATGTAAAGCAGGTTTTTCTGCTGATTCCCTTACTTCTTTTAACGAGCTGTTTTGATATTTTAGATAAAGTAAATGTCAAAGCAGACGGAAGCGGAGAATATTCGCTCATTCTGAATGCGAGTAAAAGCAAAACAAGATTGGCTTCCATCTCAAAAATGGAGACCATAAACGGTAAAAAAGTTCCCAAAAAATCTGAAATTGAGGCTAAAATAAATGAAGCAGCAAGAATTTTTAAAAGCGTTCCGGGAATTTCCGACGTTAAAACTTCTATGGATTTTGATAATTATATTATTAAACTAAGTTGCAATTTCAAAAAAATAGAAAATATTAATGCCGGATTAGAGCAGCTGAAAGCCAAAAATATTTTAGGAAAAATGGTTCCGACCCAGATTTACAGTCAAAGTTCAGACAAAAAATCTTTTACCAGAAATAAGGTTAATACTTTTAAAAACGATTACGACAAGCTGAGTAAAGCCGATAAAGAAGTTTTTAACGAAGCAAAATATACATCGGTTTTACAGTTTGAAAATACCATAAAATCTCAATCTAATTCTGCCTATTTGATGGCTCCCAACAGAAAAGCGCTGAAGCTTAGCGGGGATGTATTAGACTTTATTCTTCAGAAAAAACAGATTCAAAACAATATAACCCTACAATAACTAAACTCAAATATGGAAACTCTACTTTTTAAAATACAAGCTTTTTTTCTCTTTATTTTCGGTTTTGTGTTTGTTTTTTCACAAAGCAGCATGAAAATTCCGCAAAATGCGATTTTTTACATGGAAGTAAACGGGAAAGAGCTCAATAAAAAAATTAACTGGGAAAAATTTAATCCTTTTTTGCAGGAAATTACAAAAGATAAAAACAAAAAAGCTTCCTGGAACGATTATTCTAAAACCGGTATAAAGTATGACGCAACCCAGTATCATTACGCCATAATGAATGATTCTGTGAAGTCTTACAACACACATTTTACTTTAGACAATTCCGGAAAGTTTCAGGAATTTATCAATTCGGTAAAGAAAAAAGGGCAGGAAATCATCAAAAAAAATAATTATTCATACGTTGATATCGAAGACGATATTTTTGTTGCCTGGAACGGAAACCGTGCAGTTTTAAGCATGATCAGCTATGAAAAGCCTTACAAATGGAATGAGGATTATGCGGTTGACAGCGCAGTTGCGGTAGTTGATAGTGTAGAAATAATTGCAGACAGTATTAAAACTGATATTTTGAATGGAAATTATGAAGAAGAAGTAAAACCTTTCGATTATAAAGACGAAATTAAATATCTGAAAGATGATATTGAGTATTTAAAAGAGAATATCAAAGAAAACAAAAAGGAAATTCTAAGGCTTCAGAAAGACATCAAATATCTTGAAAAGCATCATAAATATCCGGAAGAAAAGAAAGTTTCGGAAGTGACTGAAGCCGTAAAAGATTCTACTTACGCACCGAAAGTGGAAGTTTTGCCGCCTCCGATTTCGCAGGATGATTATTACGAAGATGAACCTTACGAAGTAGATTCGAGTTACCAGAAAGAGATGGATTCGCTGAATATTGAGCGGTTTAAAATCGTTAAAAAATTTGCGGAAAGTAGTTTTGATCAGTATTTCAGTTCAAATGGAGAGCTTTCGGTGACCAACGATATGCTGTGTTTCAGAGATCTCAATTCAGATGTTTTTATTTACGCAGATTACGGCAGGATCGTAAATGAAGGTATTTACGGCAGAATGCCTACAAGCTTTAATTTAACAGGTGTTTTAGGCAAAATGTATAATTCTAATACGTCTTATAATCTGTATTTTGATAAAGATAAAGTAAGACTGGTTAATAATTATCAGCATAAAGATCCTGAAACCCAGAAGAATATTTCTGCAGTTTATAAAGGCAGGAAGAACAAAAAACTGGCTGCTTTAATCAACGATAAAAGTGTAGGTTATTATGTGATGAATGTAAACGGATCAAAATATTTTGATATGATGTATGGTTTGCTGGAAAACACAGGGGAAACCGAATATCAGAAAGAAATGGAACTGATGATGGAAACCATGAAGATCGTTCTGGACGAAGAAGCCATTGCAAAAATTGCGCCCGGAAACGGAATTTTCGTTTTGAATGAATTGAAATCTAAAAGCGTAGAATACACCGATTATGATTACGATGAAGATTATAATGAGAAAGAAATAAAGAAAACTAAAGACGTGATGGTTCCTGATTTTATTTTTGCTTTCGCTACAGAAAACGAAAATTACTGGAAGCGTGTTTTTAATGTTCTAACTTCAAATAAAGTTTTTGCTGAAAACTTTTCTAAAAACGGAGACTTTTATGCCTTTAAAGATGAGAAGAATAAAAACGGATATATCGATCAGCTTTTTTTCACGGTAAAAGACGGAGTTGTTTATGTGACGACCTCAAAAGATAATATAAGCACCAATAATCAATCTGAAATTTCTAAACAGTGGATGAAAGATTCTTCTAAATATCCTTTGTCGGGAAGATTAAATATTCAGAAACTTCTGATCGGTTTAGACAAAGAATTTAAAAGTAAATCTGAAAGAAAAACACTTGATCTGCTAAGAAAAAACGTGGGTGAAGTTTACTTTAAAACCGAAGCAAAAGGAGGAAGCATTGAGACTGAAATGAATTATCAGATTAAAAATTCTTCAGAAAACAGCCTGATGTATTTCTWCGATCTGTTTGATGAAATTTATAAGATTGCAGAATCTGAAAAACCTTCAAATACGTTGTAATAATAGCAATTAAATAAAATAATTTATCTCGCAGATTGTACAAATAGCAAATTAAAACAGAGAAATTAATCTGTCTAATCAGCAAAATCTGCGAGAATTAAATAAAACAACTGACTAAAAATTAAAAATCAATCATATAGAATTTAAATTAAATTGGTTAGCCAAAAAAATCATTTATAAGAAATCTATGAAGAAAAAATATATTTTTCTTGTCATTGCGATTCTCCTTTCTGTTGGAGTTTATTTTCTGCTTTTTCATAAAGATAAAAGCTTAAAATATATTCCCGAAAATGCAGATGTTATGGTTTTGGTTGATGTGAAAAAAGCGACAAGACAATATATTTCCAGCTTTTTAACGCATCCTTTAAAGTGGTTTGAAGATTCCGGGAAAGATAAAAATAAAATTTCGCTCTCAGATTCAGGCCTGAAAACTCCTGATTTTCTGCAGATTTTTCATTTGAAAAATACCAGGTTTTCTGAATGGTACACGATTGTAGAAATCGAAGATCAAACAAAATTTTCAGCATTTTTAAAGAACCGCCGATTTGTAAATAATGGAAAAAATCAATTTAAAAACAACCAGTTTTTTATAAAAATTGATGGTGGAAAATGTATTGTTGGAACATCAGATTTTCATTTTAAAAGCATAGGAAAACCTCTTGCTCAGAATTTCAGAAATAAAGTTCTGAATGCAGATTCTTTTATGGGAGATGGTTTGGGAAGTGTTTCTTTTATTTCTGAATTGCGAACCCGTAATTTTTCAATCGATTTAAAAGATGATGAAATTGAAATGAAAAATGAACAGAATTCTTCCGACTTCAGCGCATTAATTTCAGATTTAAATAAGAAAACTCAATTTCTTAATGCTGAATTAGATTCGGAAAATATCAAAAAAATAAGTTCTGTTTTTAAGGAAAATAGTGCAGATTCGGCATCGGTTAATCATTTGAAAATGAGCGCGAATCTTGCGGAAGTGAATGATACGATTATCAGTTACGGCTACGATGATAATTTCAACGAAATTGAAAAAGTAAGTTATCAGAAAATCGTTCAGCCCGATTATGAAATTTTGCTTGAGTCTTCAAACCCGAACAAAACTCTGGAATATTTTCAGCGTAAAAAATGGATGAATGCACAAAATCAGTTTACGGCAATTCCGTTTCAACCCAATCTGGTGAGTTCAGATAAAAACCAGATTACTGTAAAAACAACAAGAAAACCTGTGAAATTAATTGAAACCAAACATCAAAATTATATTTTCATTAAAAATGATCCTTTGTTTTTTTCTTTGTTTAAAATTTTAGAAAACCAGTTTTCAGAAGACATCGAATATCTTTTTTATGGAAATAAAAATCAGGATTACACGGTGAAAATTAAATTTAAAAAAGAAAAATATCCATTAATTTTAAGATAAAACAAAAATGTGTCCTCCTGAAATTGCTTTACTGAAAACTTTTACGCATTACTTTCTGCATCTGGCTTTTCCGGCGGTTATTGCTTTTGTTTTTTACCGTAAACAGTGGAAAAAAACATATTTAATTCTTTTGGCAACCATGCTGGTTGATCTCGATCATTTGTTTGCAGACCCTATTTTTGATCCCGACAGAATGAGTGTTGGATTTCATTTTCTGCATTCTTATTATGCGATTGCCGTGTATTTTTTGCTGCTTTTTTTTAAAGGAAATTTAAGGATTATCGGTATCGGTTTACTTTTTCATATGTTGACCGATTTTCAGGATTTTGTATTGTGGTGTCATTGATTTTTTCGTTTTAACTCAGAAAAACTTTCCTTTATTGTCTGTTTAAAACAAAAAAAATGTACTTTTTTGTTGCATTTGCGGTGTATTTTTTGCTGCTTATTTTAAAAATTATTTTCACTGAATTTATTTCCCATCCTAATTGGTTTGTAGTGTTTTGACTTGTGTTTTTATTAAAATATTATTAATGTTTTCTTTTAAAATTTTTAATTCAATAGATTTTTTGTATTTTAGTGACGCTTATGAAACCTAAAGAATTTTTACAATATACTTATATTTTTCCTGTTCTTGCTGCGGTTTATTACTTCGCAGGATTTATGGGACAGGGAATTATGTTTGATGTTATTGCAGGAATTTTATTGACCGGAAGTGTGCTGTCTGCGGTGCATCACGCAGAAGTAGTTGCCCACAAAGTTGGTGAACCTTACGGAACGATTATTTTGGCGCTTTGTATCACGATTATTGAAGTGGCGCTTATTGTTTCGCTCATGGTTGCAGGTGGTGAACAAGCCATTACTTTAGCCAGAGATACGGTTTTTGCCGCCGTAATGATTATCCTTAACGGAATTATCGGGATCTGTGTTTTGGTGGGTGGTGTAAAGTATTTCGAACAATTTTTTGCCCGCACTTCTGCTACAACATATCTCGTAAGTATTGTTTCTATTCTTGTAATTACGCTGGTTCTGCCGAATTATACCTCAAGTATTAACGGACCTTATTATAATAACGCACAGCTAATTTTTGTTTCTATCGCCTGTCTTGTAATTTACGGTGTCTTTTTGATGGTGCAGACCGTTCGTCACAGAAGCTATTTCGTACCTGCAGACGGAAATGCTGAAGAACATTTTATTCCGAATAAAACACAGGCAATCGTGAGCTTTTTCTTTCTGGTTATATGCCTGATTATTGTTGTTCTGATGGCGAAAGGACTATCTAAAACGATCGAAGATATGGTGCAAAGCATGGGCGCTCCAAAATCTTTAGTAGGGGTAATTATTGCCGGTGTCGTGCTTCTTCCGGAAGGATTGGCTGCGATTAGAGCAGCGAGAAATAACCAGTTTCAGTCGAGTTTAAATTTAGCTTTAGGATCTGCATTGGCAAGTATAGGTTTAAGTATTCCTGCGATTGCTGCAGTAAGTATCATGTACGATATTCCTTTGGTTTTAGGATTAGATAAAAAAGATATTATCCTTCTTACTCTTTCGGTCTTTATTGTGATGCTTTCTTTAAGCCGGGGAAAAACCAATGTTTTATACGGAACCGTTCTTTTGGTAAATCTGACAGCCTACATTTTTACGGTAATTGTTCCGTAACATTAAACCATAAGCAAAAAACTTGAAACCTTAAAGTTTTCTCGCCATTTCCATTTTATACGCCATAAGATTAGCAATATTTTCAGATTTTGTGATTGCCATCGAAGCGTTTTGGCCTGTAAAATTTTCTTCAATGGTTTGCTTCCACAATTCAAGCCATTTTTCAAAATGTTTTTTTTCCATTGCTTCTATTTTGTTGATGGGAAAATGTACTGCCATCGGATTTCCTTTATAGCTCATCTGCCCGAACAGAATTGTTTCCCAAAACGAATACATTTTTGGTAAATGCTTGTCCCAATCTACTTTTACGATGTCTTTGAAGAAGAAACCGATTGTTTCGTCCTTCACTACTTTATCGTAAAATGAATTAACCAATAATTCTATATCTTCTCTTGATTCTAAATTTTTCATAGCCCTAATTTCTTTATCAAATTTAGTTTAATTCTAAATCTTAATGAAGCTCTATTAATTGATAAAATTCATATATTGAATTTTTATTGTTTTTAATTTGTTATATGTAATCAGGAGATTTCATAAAAACAATATTTTATCTTTGCAGTCTGCTTTCAGCATATAAAAATAGAGACATTGAATTTAGACAATTATAAAACTCAGGCTTTACAAAAACAGAAAGAACATAAAAAGTTTTTGGATGGTTTAAAGAAAAAGCCGCCTAAAAACCTGGATTATGTTGTTCAGGAAACTCATGACGAAGTTTTTGAGAGGGTAGATTGTCTTCAATGTGCCAATTGCTGTAAGACAACCGGGCCGCTTTATACTGAAAAAGATATCGAGCGCATTTCAAAACATTTACGGATGAAACAGGCTGATTTTGAAAGTAAGTTTCTCAGAGTTGATGAAGATAATGATAAGGTTTTGCAGAACCTTCCGTGTTATTTTTTGAATAATGATAATACTTGTTCGATTTACGATGTCCGTCCGAAAGCGTGTCGTGAATATCCGCATACAGACCGGAAGAAAATTTATCAGATTAATCATTTAATGATAAAAAATACGGTGATTTGTCCGGCTGCGTATGAGTTTGTGGAAAGTATGATGAGGAATCTGAACAAGTAAATTTATGGTTCAGAGTTTAAGGTTTAAGGTTCAAAGTTTTGAATTTATTGAATGAAGATAGCAGTCCTACGGATTGCGTTGTCATGCTTATTTGCACTTATTTTTACACAGGTTCGGCTCTGAAGGAGCCGAACCTCCAAACTTTATTACATCAAATTTCATCAATTTCAGAGATTCTAAACTTTACAATTTCTTTAACTAAATCCAAAGGCAATTCTTCTTTTAACGGAAATTGTACAGCGCCTTTAGAGTATTTATATTTTCGGTTAATAAATTCATTTCCAAATGCTTTTAATGCTTCTGGGAGCGGATAAAAACCAATGTGATAAAATAAGCTAAAGGTTTTTCTTTATACTTAAAAGCAGTCATTTGATAGCTGATACATTCTTCAAAATCAGGATTTTGAGAAAGAATTGTTTTTCTTAAAGCTTCAAGTTTTATCTGTACTTCTTCAGGGAATAAAAGAAAATATTCTTCAAAGTTTTTAAATGTGTTTTTCATTTCAATATTTTAATAAAAATACAAAAAAAGCGCTGAAAATTTTCAACGCTTTCCCCTTTCACTATTACTTTTCCCATTTATAATCCCGGGACAGGTTTTAAGAAAAAAAGCCGGGAAAACTTCCCGACTTTTATATTTTTACACTACACCTTGAGCAAGCATTGCTTCAGCTACTTTTACGAATCCGGCGATGTTTGCGCCTTTTACGTAGTTTACGTAGCCGTCTTCCTCTTTACCGTAGTCTCTGCAAGCTTTGTGGATTCCGATCATGATCTCTTTCAGTCTTGCATCAACCTCTTCTGAAGTCCAGTTTAATCTGATTGAGTTTTGAGTCATTTCTAAACCTGAAGTTGCAACACCTCCAGCGTTTGAAGCTTTTCCTGGAGAGAATAATACTTTATTTTCAAGGAAATAATTGATTGCGTCTAATGTAGAAGGCATGTTTGCCGCTTCTGTTACGCAAACGCAGCCGTTTTCTACCAATAATTTTGCATCTTCCAAATGAAGTTCGTTCTGGGTTGCAGAAGGGATTGCTACATCACACTTCACTTCCCAAGGACGTTTTCCTGCGTGGAATTCTGCTGAAGGATATTGTTTAGCATAATCTTCGGCTCTGTTGTTTCCTGAAGATCTTAATTCTAATAAATAATCAATTTTTTCACCGTCGATACCGTCTTTATCGTAAATGTAACCATCCGGACCAGAAATAGTAACCACTTTTCCGCCCAATTCGTTTACTTTTTTGATAACTCCCCAAGCTACGTTTCCGAAACCTGAAACCGTTACTGTTTTATCTTTAAAAGTTTGGCCGATTGTTTTCAGCATTTGCTCAGCGAAGTAAACAACACCGTAACCAGTCGCTTCAGGACGGATTAACGAACCACCGTAAGCAAGACCTTTTCCGGTAAGAACTCCTGTAAATTCGTTTCTTACTTTTTTGTACTGACCAAATAAATATCCGATTTCTCTTGCTCCAACACCGATATCTCCTGCAGGAACGTCTGTTTCAGGACCGATGTGCTTGCATAATTCTGTCATGAAAGCCTGGCAAAAACGCATTACTTCCATATCAGATTTCCCTTGCGGATCGAAGTCTGAACCTCCTTTTCCACCTCCCATCGGAAGCGTAGTCAAAGAGTTTTTGAAAACCTGCTCGAAAGCCAAGAATTTAAGTACAGAAAGGTTTACAGTAGGATGGAAACGGATTCCTCCCTTGTAAGGCCCGATTGCAGAGTTCATCTGAATTCTGAAACCTCTGTTTACCTGAATTTCACCTTTATCATCAACCCATGGAACTCTGAAAATAATAATTCTTTCCGCTTCAGCCATTCTTTCAAGCAGCTTCATTCCGGTATATTCTTTTCTCGTCAAGATAAACGGAATTACAGTTACAGCAACTTCTTTTACTGCCTGTAAAAATTCCGGTTCGTTAGGATTTTTTGCTTCAATTTTAGCAATAAACTCCTGAATTTTCTGGTCAATATTATATTGTTCCATATTAGGTAGGGTTGAATATTATGTCAACAAATTTAATTTTTTTTTCAAGATTCACAATAGCATATTTAATAATTGCTAAAAATTCAATTATAATGAACGGGAATATTATTAAATTGATAATTTTAAACTAAATTTTATTAAAAATTAAATGTTATATATGAAATAATGAAATATTAAGAAATCGTTAATTCTTACATTGCTACAAATTGTCTCCCCGAAAACGATTTTACTTTTCCTAAAAGCTCTAATTCTAAAATTACAGGCAATAATTTGTGTGAAGACACCAACATTTTCTCGGCCAAATCATCCAAAGAGATGTGTGGGTTTTCTGCAATATTTTTATATATTAATTCCTGATTTTCAGATAATTGAATTGTCGTTTTGCTGTGTGGGAAAAGTTCTTCTATTTTTTCTTTGGGATCATTAAAACCAAGCAGATCAAGAAGGTCTTTCATAGTGGAAATTGCAGTCGCTTTATTCTGAAAAATTAAATGATTGCATCCTTGACTGTATTTATCGCCGATTCTTCCCGGTAGAGCGAAAACGTCTCTGTTGTAAGTGTTTGCAAAAGTTGCAGTACTGATAGATCCGCCTCCGAATGCAGTTTCTACAACGATTGTAGCAGGAGAAATACCGGCAACAATTCTGTTTCTCTGGATAAAATTTTCGCGATCCGGCTTTCTTGACGAATTAAATTCGGTGAGTAAGCCTCCGTTTTCTTCGAGAATTTTTTCTGAAAGTTTCTTGTTTTTGGAAGGATAAAAAGTATGAAAACCATGGGCTAAAACTCCAATGGTAGGAATATGATGTTTCAGAGATTGCTCGTGAACTTCWTTGTCAATGCCCAAAGCCAAACCGCTGATAGAAATAAATTGATGAGATTTTGATTCTTCAAAGAAATCTTCGATAAATTTTTTGCCGTAAGACGTTATATTCCTTGTTCCAACTAAACTTATAGTTTTGAGTTTTGTATCAAAGTTTCCTTTCTGGTAAAGAATTGCGGGCGCATCATCGCATTCATCAAGCAAAAACGGAAGACCGTTCTGATGTCTCAAATTAATTTTCACTGAATTTTTTTCGCAAAATAAAAGTTCTTTTTCAGCAAATTTGAGATGTTCCGGATTTCCAATATCGGAAATGGTTTTTGTACCGATTCCGTCGGTTTTGCTGAGTTCCTTTTTAGAAGCTTTCCAGACGTTTTCTGCTGTTCCGAAACGACGTACGAGCTTAAGAAAATTAATGTCGCCAATAAGATTACATTCGCGGAGAGCAATAGAATAGAGATGTTCTTCAGAGTACATTTGTGTTATTTTATTCAAATGTAGCAAATTAGGATTTATTTTCTCCTTAATTCTTCCAAATAATCCCAATCTTCATTTTTTTTGTAAGGTAATTCCAGAAAATCGTCGGGATGGTTTTCTTTATATTCCTGCCAGAGTTTATCGTCTTTTTCGCTGTAATAATTTGGAAATTCCCAGATGTATTTCTTTTTTTTTTCTCCGGAATTTTTAAATATAAAAGCCATTGCGCTTCCCATTAATGCACCAGATAAATGAGCCTGCCACGAAATTTTGCTCGGCTCTTCAAGGTTATAAAATAATTCTTCGGGAAACATTCCCCAGATTAAACTTCCATAATATAAGACCACGAGAAGTGAAATGGTCAGAAGTTTCATATTCCATCTGAAAACTCCGCTGAAAAATAGAAAAAACGCCAAAACATAAACAACACCGCTTGCTCCGATGGTACAGGTGTAAAGATATTCTCCTGTCATCATATCAATCGGAGGCAAGAGCCAAAGAAGAAGCCCGGTACTGATCCAGCCCATTACAAAAACTTTGGTGGCGACTTCAGAATAAAACTGATACAATAAAAACATGAGTACAGCAATCGGAATAGAATTGCCTACAATATGATCGATGCTTCCGTGTAAAAGAGGAGAGGTAATGATTCCCAATAAACCTTCAGGCAAAAGCGGAATAATTGCCCCGAAACAGCTGGAGAAAAACCCCATCGCCTGTAAAAGGTAGCCAAACCACATTGCGGCAAGCATAATGATGGGAGCAATAAATGCTTTTTTGTGAATTATATTTTTAATCATACGGATAAGATGACAAATCAAAAGCCAAGTATAAATTTCGGAAATTTTGGCGATGATTTTACATTGAGGTTGTCACTTGAGACAAAAAGTAATAAATTTGATCATCAGGAGGTTTTTTTTAAATAATAATGTCTCCTTAGAATTGAATTTCAAGATTCAGTTTATTTGTTAAATTTTAGTTCAGAAAAAAAAGGATTTTATGAAAAGGATCTTAATGTTATTTTTTATTTATTTGAGTACGAGTTCTTTTGCTCAGGTAATCATCAATGATTCGGTCGCAGTAGATACCATTAAAAAACCAAGGCATTGGTCTATAATTGCCAAAAACAGTGTAATGTTTAATCAGGCTGCATTCTCAAACTGGGTTGGTGGCGGAGCCAATAATGTGGGTTGGCTTGCAAGTGCAAACTATAATTTGACCTATGAAAAAGAGCGTAATCTTTGGGAAAACATTATTATTTTGAATTATGGACAAAATACAACAAAAGGAATAGGAACAAGAAAAACTCAGGATGTTCTTAATTTTTCAACTAACTATGGAAGGCAGTTTTCTAAAAGCTGGTATGTATCAGCCGGAGCAAGTTTGCTGTCGCAATTTTCGGGAGGATTTGAAGACGGAAATAATCCGGAAGCTAAAAAAATATCAAATTTTATGGCTCCCGGTTATGTAAATGCCGGTTTGGGGATTACCTACAGACCCAATGAAAACTTAACAGTGACTTTGCGTCCTGCCAATGGCAGATTTACTTTTGTTTTAGACAAAGAATTACAGTTTGCAGGAAGTTACGGTTTAAAAGCAGACGGAGATTTCTTTTTAATGCAGCTGGGTTTTCTTGGCTCTGCAATTTATAAAGTAAAATTGATGGAAAATATTGAAATGACCAATACAGGATCGATTTTCTCTAATTATTTAGATAAGCCGGATCACATGGTTTTGTCGTACAATATGCTTTTAAATATGAAAATTAACAAGTATATCTCTTCGATTATAACTCTTGATTTGATGTATGATCACAATCAGATCCAGAAAACGCAGCTGAAGCAGACTTTAGGGATCGGTTTTGCATACAACATTGATAACGGAGTGAAACGTTCTGACAGAAAAGACAATCAATCTTGGCTGAAAAAGTAAAGATCTGTATAGATTAGTATGTATTTTTTATTTAAATGAATAAAACATTTTAAAATAAATTAATGATGAGAAAAATTTTATTTCCGTTTTCCGTATTTCTTGGAATTCTCGTTTCTTCTCAGGAAACAAAGGCAGATTCACCTGCGACAGATACTTTAAAAACTTGGTCCATTCAGGCTCAAAATACGTTAATGCTCAATCAGGCTGCTTTTTCAAATTGGGTAGGAGGCGGAGCCAATAATGTGGGCTGGCTTGCCGGAGTAAATTACAACCTAACCTACGAAAAAGGGCAATATCTCTGGGAAAATATTATTGTTTTAGGATACGGACAGAATAATACCAAAGGAGTGGGAACACGAAAAACCCAGGATGTGATCAACCTTTCAACCAATTTCGGAAAAGAATTTGTAAAAAACTGGTATTTTTCAGCAGGAGCAAGTTTGCAATCACAGTTTGCAGCAGGTTACGAAGATGGCAACAATCCTGAAGCGGCAAAAATCTCAAATTTTATGGCTCCCGGTTTTGTCAATATTGGGGTAGGTGTTACTTACCGTCCCAATGATAATTTTACAATGACATTAAGACCTGCAAACGCAAGAATGACCTTCGTTCTCGATGAAGATCTGCAAAAAGCAGGAACCTATGGTTTGAAAAATGACGGCGATTCTGTGCTGTTTCAGTTCGGTTTCTTGGGAACGGCTGTTTATAAATTAAAATTAATGGAAAATATTGATCTGATTAATACCGGATCTGTTTTTTCAAATTATATCGATGATCCGGAAAGACTCGTGCTTTCTTACGGAGCTGTTTTAAACATGAAAATCAACAGGTTTATTTCTACCAATATTACCGTTGATCTTTTGTATGATCATAATCAGATTCAGAAAACCCAGTTAAAGCAAACTCTGGGCGTTGGTTTTGCTTATATTATTGATAATGGGGTGAAGAGATCGGATAGAAAAGACAACCAGTCGTGGCTGAAGAAATAAGAAATTTTCACTATAAAAAAGAAGCACCTCAAATCGAAGTGCTTTCTTTTTTTATATATTTTTGTTGAGCTTAAAACTCTATACTAACTTCCAGTTTTTCTGTCAGAAGTTTTGAAATTTTCTCTTTCAAAGGTTCGATGTCGATATTCTGCATCGCATCGTTTGCAAAAGCAAATAATAATAAAGCCTGCGCTTCTTTTTTAGAAATTCCTCTTGCTCTCAAGTAGAATAAAGCATCTTCATTAAGCTGACCAACGGTACAACCGTGAGAACACTTCACATCGTCTGCAAAAATTTCCAACTGAGGCTTGGTGTCGATTGTAGCACCTTCGCTTAAAAGAACGTTGTTGTTTTGCTGATAAGCATTGGTTTTCTGGGCAATTTTATCTACAAAAACTTTCCCGTTGAAGACTCCGTGAGATTTATCTTTAAAAATACCTTTATAATTCTGGTAACTTTCACAGTTTGGCTGATTGTGGTGAACAGCAGTGTGATGATCTACCAACTGATCTTTTCCGATAATCGTGATTCCGTTCATAAACGAATTGATATTCGATCCGTTTTGAATGAAATCTAAATTGTTTCTTACGATTTTTCCGCCAAAAGAGAAGGTGTTAACTGTCGTTAAACTGTCTTTTTCCTGTTTTGCAAAAGTATGATCTACCAAATACGAAGTATCATTATCATTCTGCAATTTATGCCAATCTGCTTTTGC
Organism: Chryseobacterium sp. 2TAF14; assembly: GCF_052115105.1. NCBI lineage: Bacteria > Pseudomonadati > Bacteroidota > Flavobacteriia > Flavobacteriales > Weeksellaceae > Chryseobacterium > Chryseobacterium sp. 2TAF14. Next base: position 107,761 of record NZ_JBFRGA010000006.1, on the reverse strand, counting down.
ATTTGGGTACGTGAAAATTTCAGTTACAGAGTTGGTGAAAACATAAGTCTCATCAAAATTGTGGTGACTTTCAATGATTTCTACTTTTGCCCCGTCTTCTACAATTAATAAATTTCTTGTGTTGTAGAAAGTGTTTTCTTCCTGATTTTGCGAAAGATAAAAAACGTGAATTGGTTTTTCAATCACCACGTTTTTAGGCACTTTCAGGAAAAATCCATATTTGCAGTAAGCTTGATTTAAGTTGGTAAAAGCTAAATCTTTCGCAGCAATCGTATTGAAATAGGTATCGAAAACATCTTTGTGGTTTTCATCATTCAACGCATAATTGAAAGATAAAAATTCTGCATTTTCAATAGAAATCTTAGAAAGCTCTTTGTGAAGCTGGCCGTTTACAAAAACGATCCAGTCAAAATTTTCTTCTCCTAAGTGTAGCTCATCAAGCTGTTCTTTGGTGATATTGTGACTTTCTTTCGGGAAAAAATTGTAATCTTTCTCGATGATTTCCTTAATGTTGGTATATTTATATTCTTCGTCTTTCTTTGTAGGAAAACCAAGTTCAGCAAATTTTCTTAATGCCTCCACTCTCGTTTCATCTAAAAAACGGTGACGAAGTGTACCAAGAAATTCGCTGTGATTGTTTAAAATTTGTTCGTTTAAACTCATTATTTGAACGTTTATTTTGCCACCGTAAGAAGTTTAGATTCTTATGAAATGACAAATATTGCGTTTAATTTTTAAATATTTAAATGCTTTTAATCTTTAAATTAATTAAGAAGCCAGTCGTAACCTTTCTCTTCCAATTCTAATGCTAAAGATTTGTCGCCTGTTTTGATGATTTTTCCGTTCGCTAAAACATGTACATAATCAGGTTGGATATAATTAAGCAATCTTTGATAATGCGTAATCAAAAGAACTGCATTTCCTTCGTTTTTGAAAGCATTTACACCATCTGCAACGATTCTCAGCGCATCGATATCCAATCCTGAATCGGTTTCATCAAGAATAGCCAATTTTGGATTCAGCATCATCATCTGGAAAATTTCGTTTCTTTTTTTCTCACCTCCCGAAAAACCTTCGTTTAGTGATCTTGAAAGGAAATCTTTTTTAATGCCTAATTGCTCAGATTTCTCACGAATCATTGCCAACATTTCTTTTGCAGGCATATCTTCCAATCCGTTTGCTTTTCTGTTTTCATTTAAAGCAGCTTTAATGAAATTGGTCACAGAAACTCCCGGAATTTCCACAGGATATTGAAAAGAAAGAAAAACTCCTTTGTGAGCTCTTTCTTCAGGTGCATCTTCGATGATGTTTTCACCATCAAATAAAATTTCACCTTCAGTAACTTCGTAATCTTCTTTTCCTGCAATGACAGACGAAAGAGTCGATTTCCCGGCTCCGTTTGGTCCCATGATCGCATGAACTTCGCCCGGTTTTATTTCAAGATTGATACCTTTTAATATCTGTGCGCCATCTTCAATTCTGGCGTGTAAGTTTTTGATATTTAACATTATATATGTTTGAAACTTTTATAATTTATTTTTGTCATTTTGACGAAGGAGAAATCTTTTATAGAGATTCTTCACTCCGCTTTGCTTCGTTCAGAATGACAAAAATGTGTCAGACTGAGCGGAACAGAAGTATTATCCTACGGAACCTTCTAAGGAAATCTCCAATAATTTCTGAGCTTCAATTGCAAATTCCATTGGAAGCTTATTTAAAACTTCTTTACTGAAACCATTTACAATCAAAGCAATTGCTCTTTCGGTATCGATTCCTCTTTGGTTGCAGTAGAAAATTTGATCTTCTCCGATTTTTGAAGTCGTAGCTTCATGTTCCAATTGTGCGGTAGGATCTTTAATCTCGATGTATGGGAAAGTATGCGCACCACATTCGTTGCCCATCAATAAAGAGTCACACTGTGAGAAGTTTCTAGCACCTTTTGCAGAAGGCATTACTTTTACCTGTCCTCTGTAAGAGTTCTGAGATTTTCCTGCAGAAATTCCTTTAGAAATGATCGTTGATTTTGTATTCTTTCCAATGTGAATCATCTTTGTACCTGTATCGGCGTACTGATGATTGTTGGTTACTGCAATAGAGTAGAATTCACCAATCGAGCTGTCTCCTTTCAAAATACAAGAAGGATATTTCCATGTTACGGCAGAACCTGTTTCAACTTGCGTCCATGAAATTTTTGCTTTGTACTCGCAAAGTCCTCTTTTCGTCACGAAATTGAAAACTCCACCTTTTCCTTCTTCATTTCCCGGATACCAGTTTTGAACGGTAGAATATTTAATTTCAGCATTATCTAAAGCAATAAGCTCTACAACCGCTGCGTGAAGCTGGTTTTCGTCTCTCGACGGAGCTGTACAACCTTCAAGATAAGAAACATAACTTCCTTCGTCTGCAATGACCAAAGTTCTTTCAAACTGACCTGTTCCTGCCTGGTTAATTCTGAAATACGTTGATAATTCCATCGGACATCTTACTCCTTTCGGAATATAGCAGAAACTTCCGTCAGAAAATACTGCGGAATTTAAGGCAGCGTAGAAATTATCTCCTCTCGGAACTACTTTTCCAAGATATTTTTTAACTAAATCAGGATGATTTTTTATCGCTTCGGAAATTGAACAGAAGATAATTCCTTTCTCAGCTAAAGTATCCTGAAACGTTGTTTTTACTGATACAGAATCTATTACAATATCAACAGCAACTCCTGAAAGTCTTTTCTGCTCTTCGATGTTAATTCCTAACTTTTCGAAAGTCGCCAATAATTCAGGATCAACCTGGTCTAAGCTTTCCAATTCCGGCTTTGCTTTTGGTGCAGCATAATATTTGATTGCCTGAAAATCCGGTTTTTCGTATTTGATATTTGCCCAAGTTGGCTCAACCATTTTTAACCAGATTCTGTAAGATTCCAAACGCCATTCTGTCATCCATTCCGGCTCTTCTTTCTTCGCAGAAATTGCACGGACGATGTCCTCATTTAAACCTGTCGGGAAATCTTCATAATCGATCTTGGTTTCCCAACCAAATTCATATTTTTTATTTTCTAAATCGACTCTCAGGTCGTCTTCAGTATATTTACTCATTTTAATAGATTTTAGAAATTAGATTTTAGAAATTAGATTTCAGACTTTCAAAGTCTTGAGTCTAGTTTCTGGCATCTAGTCTCTAATTATAAGCTAAAACTCTCTCCACAACCACACGTTCTGGATGCATTAGGATTATTAAAAATAAATCCTTTCCCATTCAAACCTCCGGAATATTCTAAAACAGTACCTGCCAAGTAAAGTATAGATTTTTTTTCAACAACGATTTTTATTCCGTTGTCTTCAAAAATCTGGTCTGTTTCGTTTTGCTTATTATCAAAACCCAAAACATACTCTAATCCTGAACATCCACCGCTTTTTACCCCAACTCTTATATAATCTTCAGCAGGGTTAAAGCCATCTTCTGTCATCAGTTGAATCGCTTTTACCTTTGCCTGATCTGAAACCTTTATCATTGTATTAATTTAGAATGATTTAATTGTGCAAAAATACGAACAATAATCAGTAAATAAAAATCGACGTTTTTATTTTATCGATTTTTATCATCGATGCTTTAACTTTGATTAAAATTTAAAATCAAAACTATAAATCAGGAAAATAATGAAAAAACTGGGCTTTCTTGCCGTAGCCTTATTCATGCAGGCTACTTTTGCACAAACCAACAGATTTGTTTATCAGGTTACATCAAAACCGGATATTAATAATAAAAGTGATATTAAAACTGAAAATGCTTATTTAGACATTTCAGCAGAAAAATCAATGTTCTATTCTGAGAATAGAATTAAAAGAGATTCTGTAATGAAAGCCAACTTCCAAAGTGGCGGAGCGAGAGGTTTTAACAGAGAACAGATGGAAGGTTTGAGATCGACTATTAATTATTCCATCGAAAAAAATAAAAAAGATCAGAAAACAATTTATAAAGACAGGATCGGAAGAGATGTTTACACGTATGAAGAAGACCGTCCTCTGAACTGGAAAATTTCTTCTGAAACTACAAAAATAGGAGAGTACAAAGTACAAAAAGCCGAGACCGATTTTGGCGGAAGAAAATGGACAGCCTGGTTTACAACAGACCTCCCTTATCAGGACGGACCTTACAAATTCAGTGGACTTCCCGGTCTGGTTGTAAAAGCTGAAGATTCTACGGGTGATTATTCTTTTGATTTAATGAAGAACTATAAAATCGCCGATTTTCCTGAGATGAATACTTTTGGAAATGTGATGAAGGTAAAACGTACAGATTATGTTAAACAACAAGAAAAGTATAAATCTGACCCAACTGCTTTTATGAACAGTCAACGCGGAAGCAGAGGTGTTGTAATGGGATCGAGAGGCGGAAACCAAAACCCAGCCGAAATGCGAAAAAGAATGGAAGAAAGAGTGAAAGAGGAAGCAAAAAACAACAGCAATCCAATTGAATTGAAATAATAAAAAACCTGAAGGAATTCCTTCAGGTTTTTGTTTTTTATCTTAAAAGCTGGCTGAATGTATCGCCCTGTTTAATATCGGTTGCATTGTATCCTTTCATAAACCATTCTTTACGTTGTGCAGAAGAACCGTGCGTAAAGCTTTCCTGATTTACATAACCTTGCGATCTTTTCTGGATATTGTCATCTCCCACAGCTTCGGCTGCATCTACAGCAGATTCTATGTCTCCCGGTTGTAGAAAATGTTCTCTTTCATTAGAATATTTTGCCCAAAGTCCTGCATAAAAATCGGCCTGAAGTTCTGTCGCTACAGAGATTTTATTCATTTGCGCTTCAGAATATTTTCCGCTTCTTCTTGCATCATCTGTTTTTTGTAAAGTTCCCAAAAGATTTTGTACGTGATGCCCCATTTCATGGGCCATTACATAAGCAATGGTAAATTCTGTGACTTTAGCACCAAAGTTTTTCTGCAGCTCCTGGAAAAAACTCATATCCATATAAACTGACTGATCTGCAGGACAATAAAACGGTCCCATTGCTGATTGAGCCGTTCCGCAACCAGATTGGGTATTGCTTTCAAATAAAACAACTCTTGCAGGTTTGTATTGCCATCCGTTGTCTCTGAAAATCTGCGCCCAGGTTTGCTCGTTTTCGGCGGTAATCATCTTTACAAACTCTCCGATTTTTAATTCTCCTTCTGTTAACTGTCTCTGTTCTGTTTGTTGCGGAGAGCTTCCTCCGCCTGAAGAAAGAATTGCAGAAGGATCTCCGCCTAAGAAAAATACAATTGCTGCAATGATTAATGTTCCTAATCCGCCGCCTACAATTGCACCTCCACCTCCGGAACCACGCCTGTCATCTACGTTGCCGCTTCTGTCGTCAGTCCATTTCATATTAAAGTAATTTTAAGAGTAAAGTTAAAAATTTTCTTAATACAGAAATTATTTGTTTTCAGAATTTCCAAAGCCGATATTTCCTTTTTTATCGGAAAGATTTCTTTTAAACTGAATCATGCTTAAAGCGGTAACCGCTGCTTCAACACCTTTGTTTCCAAGATCGCCGCCGCTTCTTGCAATTGACTGTTCTTTGGTGTCATCTGTCAAAACACAGAAAATAGTAGGAGTATCGGTCAAAATATTACAGTCTTTAATTCCCTGCGCAACTGCATCACAAACGAAATCGAAATGCGGTGTTTCTCCTCTGATAACGCATCCTATTGCAATTACCGCATCAAACTTTCGTTCTTTGCAAAGCTGCATGCTTGCATAGTTTAATTCAAAAGCTCCCGGAACGGAAAACTGTTTTATGTTTTCAGCTTTTACGCCTTCTTTTTCAAGGATTTCTAAAGCTGCATCACGTAGATTATAGGTTACAAAGTCGTTCCACTCAGAAAAAACAATGCCGATAGAAAAATCTTCGGCATTGGTAATATTAAGTGGCTTGTAATCTGAAAGATTAACTGTTGCCATGTTTTAATTTAAATATTTAGTCATTTCGATATAAGAATCAGACATTCCGTTGTCGTAATCCTGATATTTTTCGTCGATGGTTGCAAAGTATTTTTTAGCCTCTGCATTTTTTTTCATTCCTAAAGCTACGATCCCTGCTTTTCTTGTGAAATAATAAGAAGTGTAAGGATCATCAGAAGCTGAAGCTGCTTTGTCTAATAATGCTAAAGCCTCGTCGTTTTTATTAAGACCAGATTTTGCATCTGCCATCGCACCAAACTTCATTGCTACCAATGTTTTGTTATCTGAAGAAAATTTGTCTAAAAGATCAAAAGCTTCCTGATATTTTCCTTCTTTAAGCTTTAATAAACCTGCATTGTAAGCAGAAAGTTTACCCACTTTAGTAGAAGAATATTCGTTATAGGTTCCTAAAAACCCAGGATTAGCTGCAGATTTTCCGCCTAAAGCTTCTTTATCTTTACCTTCTGTAAGGTTTTTTTGTGCAGCCAAATAAGTTTTTACGGCTTCAGCATTCTTTGGAGCTACCACAAATTGCTGGTATCCGAAAAAGCCTAAAACTCCTAAAACTAAAACCCCGAAAGCAATGCTCAATGGTTTTTGATATTTTTCCAGGAATCTTTCTGTGTTTAAAGCCTCTCTGTCAAGGTCTTTAAAGAATTCCACTGTTTCTTTACCTTCTTGCTCATTCGGAGCATTTTTTCCCAATTTTGCCATAAATTCTTAAAAAATTGAACTGCAAATTTAATTGTTTCTGAGTGATTTACAAAATACTTTGCAGTTATTCTCAAATGATTTTTAATTTCCTTTCTGTTTAATTAATTTTTTGTAATTTTTGTACTCAATCTTTTAACGCAAAGTTCGCAAAGATTTTTTAATTGTTGAGTGTTTTTAAGTTCGCAAAGGCGTTTCACTCAGCTAAGAACACAAAGTTTTTAAATTTATAAGAATTTTAATATTCTAACGTGTGATAAATTTCAGCGTTAAATTTTCTGAGTTTTTCGTCTCCTTTCAAATCTTTTAAGCCGATTAAAAAACTAAACTGAACGACTTTTGCGCCTTGTTTTTCTACCAGTTTTGCTGCGGCTTCTGTTGTTCCGCCGGTTGCCAAAAGATCGTCGTGAATTAAAATTCGCTGTCCTTTTTTTATCTGTCCTTCCCGTGTTTCTATTTCTGCGCTTCCGTATTCCAGATCATATTTTTCTGATATAACTGGTGGCGGAAGTTTTCCTTTTTTCCTGATCAAAATAAACGGAACTTCCAAAGCGACTGCGATCGCAATCCCGAAAAGATAACCCCGGCTTTCAATTCCGCAGACTGCATCTACTTYTCCTTTGCTGAATTTTACCAGATCTTCGATTACTTCTTCATACAGTTTAGGGGCAAGAAAAATCGGAGAAATATCTTTAAACTGAATTCCCGGAATCGGAAAATCAGGAATATTTTCTATGGTTTCTTCCAGTTTTTTGATAAGTTCCTGAGATGCCATATTTTAAGGATTGATCTTATAACTTGAGATTTTCCACTCTCCGTTTACGTTTTTAAGACCGAAAGTAACTTTTAAAGAGGTCGTTCTTCCGTTTTTATCGGTAACATCATAAGTTGCATTTACACTTGATGCATTAGTACCTGTCGCATTTGTGGAAATATTTTTAACGCTTACATTTTTTACGGCTCCAAAACCTGAAGTAGGGTTTGAAAACGATTCGTAAGATCCCCAACTTGGGTTGCTTGATGCATCGAAAGCCGCCTTTAAATTTTGAGAGCTTACATTATTTAAAAACTTGCTTACCGTCGCTTTTGGATCTGAAGTCGGCTGCTTTGGCTGAGCCGGAACCGTTCCCGGATCTGTTCCTGTTGTTGGCACAGTCGGGTTATTCGGGTCAATAACTGCATTGGGATCCTGATCGATCATTGTAGAATCGGTTTTTGGTACTTCAGGAACTTTTAAAGCTGAAGGATTTACATCCAAACCAATTTTAGACATTTTAAATGTTTTCGCCGTCGTCTTTACTGAAACAGTTATGTCAATTTTATTGTCGACAATTTTTGAAGCCAATAATGATGAAAACTTAAGATGAAAACCTTTAAAGTTGTTATCCTGCATTAAGTTTTTAGCTGTAGAAAGCTTTACGCCGTTGCTGAAAACTTCTAAAGTTGTTTCCAGTGCAGCACCTGTAAATGTAATGGGATTTCCTGCATTATCGACTAATCTTGGAACGATCTGCATTGCAGTTGGACCGTTTCCGGTGTCTCCTGAAAGTTGAGTAAGAATGCTAAGTGAGCTTGCTCTTACGTCATTCGGATCGCTTTCTTTAGCAGTTTCGTCTCCGAAGATATTCATTTCACCTAAAGATGGCGGAGCTGTACTTGCCCATTCGATCCCGTTTTGTTGAGCAACCTGATCGCTGTAAATAGCAAGAGGCTGAAGATGAGTAGCAAAGAAAACTTTTTCATTTTAATTATGGTTTATGGCAAATTTAGTAAAACCTTTATTAAAACTGATTTTTTATTTTTTGTTTTCTTTTTCTTTTAAATCTTCTTTAAAAAATGAAGAGAAAATTGCCTGCATATTTGGAAAAGAAGCTTCTTGCCAATAGTTTGAAGAATAGTTGCTGTTGTTTTTATTTAGTTTAACTTTTCCTTCCACATCATTGTCGTCACGGAAGTCTAATTCTGTAGGGTAAAAGTTTTTGTAAGAAATAAGCTGGTTATAATCCGGCTCGCTTTTATGCTTAAATTTAATGTAGCCAATCTCGTTTGATTCTAAGAAATCTCTCAAATCTTTTTTAGAATCTTTTTCGTAAGAATGATTGATTAATGCTTTGATATCATAAAGTCTGTAACCAAAAAGAGCCATTTCTTTTTCCTGTAAAGCAGTTCCGCTGATTTCTATTTCGTCTTTTGTTTTTCCCTTTAGTTCTTTGATTGTTGCTCTTCTGTTTTTGTATTCGTCAATATTTCCCACATTCGGAAGTTGCGGAAGATCTAAAAATGCATTGTAGTCTAAAAGTCCGGTTTGTTTTCTGTCGGTTGACGGATTTTCTAATCTGAAAACTCTGTATTGCTCAATGTTTTTGCTTTTCAGTTTCTTAGTTTTATTATCAAATACATAAGTTGCAATCCCGTCCATATAGCAATTCAGTTTACCGTTTACTGTAAGATAAGCATTAAAGTTGCCTTTTACAAAGACATATTTTGCAGGTTTACTGTTTTTAATAACCACCGCTTCAATATCTTTTACTCTGTCATTCAGTTTTACAACATCTTTATTGATTTCGTTAAATGAAAGTTTTGCGATAGAAATGTTGTCGTACACCAACTGAAATTGTTCCTGCTCCTGAGAAAGAACCGATTTTTCAATTTTCCCGTCGATGTCTGATGTTGCCAGAATATTTCCGTCTTTTCCGAATACGACTACTTTTGGTAATGGCTGTCCTGTTTTTTCAGAAATGAAACTGATGTGCTGCGCATTAAATAAATTAAACAGAATGATGAACAGAAAGTTTAAAAGGTAAGTTTTTTTCATAGTTTTTATTTAGTTTAAAAAAATTAGGTTTAAGTCTATTATTAAGACAGCATATTTCTAAAAAGGTTGCCTTTGTACTTTAAAAATTAGCTTTAATGCAAAAAAAAGACTGATTATTGAAATCAGTCTTTTTAAAATTTATTTTGTTACAAGTCCTTAGAAAGGATACTCGTAAATTTCAGATTCGTGTAAGTAAGGGTTACCTGTAGGAATCAGTTTTAGTTTAGATAATGCTGAAAGCACAGTAAACATAAATAATCCGGCTACGAATAGGATAGCACCCAATACTAACAACAGAACTTCAGGAGTGTTCCAGTAAGGTCCTACTGTTCCCGGCATTACCATGTTGAAATAATCTAAGATGTGACCTAAGATTACCACAACCGCCATTGTAGTTACTACTTTATAGTTTCTCTTGATGCTGCTGCTTACCAATACCAATAATGGCAATAAGAAGTTAATAATAAGCATAGGCAAGAAAGTAGGAGAGTAGTGCTGAAATCTTCCGAAGAAATAATTTACCTCTTCCGGGATGTTTGCATACCAATATAACATGAACTGTGCAAACCAAGTGTACGTCCAAAGCATACTTGTAGCGAAAAGGAAAACTCCTAAATCGTGTAAGTGATTGTCGTTGAACTGTGGTAAGAAACCATTTTTCTTAAGATAAACACTCAATAAAATAATTACCGCAATACCACTTGAAAGGCAGCTCACCATTGAATACCAAATATACATTGTAGAATACCAGTGAGGATCAATAGACATTAACCAATCCCAAGCCCAAGCTGCAGAAGCAAACCCAAAGAAAGCGATATATCCTACTGCCCATCTGTAAAGGTACTGATACTCAACCAAAGATTTTGTATCATCTACTTTTTTAGACTGAGCTTTTAATTTCCATGCAAAGAATGAAGCTCCGATTACATAAATTAAAGTTCTTACTGCGTAGAAAGGAATATTTAAGAATATTTTCTTTTCAAATAAGATGACATCGAAGTGTGCAGATCCTTCTTTTGTTAATTCCGGATCCATCCAATGGAAAAGGTGACCGTTGTGCGTGATGTTAAGAATCATTAAGATCACTAAAATAGCACCACCCCAAGGAATGTAAGAAGCAATAGCTTCCATCACTCTGGTGATAATAATTGGCCAACCTGCGTGAGCGGCGTGCTGAATACAGTAGAAAAACAATACACAACAGCTTACTCCGAAGAAAAATACTGCTACAAAATGAATTGAAGCTAATGGCTGATTGTGAACCTGCATTTCTGCGTGCTCTAAATGAGCAGCATGATCCTGAGGTCCTACCATTTCGCTTGAGTGTGTAGGAGCATCATGACCTGCAGCATGAACTGCTTCCATCATGTGTTCTATTTTTTCTGTAGTAATTCCTTTATTTAAAAAGAAACCTGCAGCAAATAAAACTAAACCTACAACAAGAAGGATAATAGAAGTTGATTTTAATTTTGGTGAAAAACTATACATTTCTTTTCTTATTTTTTAGTTTCGGTAGTCTCAGTTGTTGCTGTCGCTGCTGCGGGAGCCGGAGCTGCGCTTTTCTTGAAAGCGCTCATTACATACATTGCCACTCTCCATCTGTCTCCAGGGTTTAGCTGTCCTGCATAAGAACCCATCGCGTTTCTACCATTTGTTAATACATAATGTACAGATCCTACAGTGATTTCTCTGTCTGCATAATTTGGTACACCAGAATAAGCTCCGCTTTGTACGATCGGTCCTTGTCCGTCACCGCCTGTACCATGACAAGCCGAGCAAGTACGATCAAAAAGCATTTTACCTCTTTCTATATCTTTAGCTGCATTAGCTGCATTAAGCGGAGAAGCAGTTATTGCTTTCGAAGCATCGTAGCCTGCGTTATATTCGTCCGGAGTTTTAGGAAGTTTATCTTCTTCAAAAATGCCGTCTTTATTTTGAGCTACCGATCCTTCTACAGGAGAAAGACCAGTTGCACCGTTGTTTTTTACAAATGCAGGGATTTCATTTTCATGATCTGAATAGGCATCCTGAGCTTTCATCAACGGATCGTATGCCACTGGGAAATACATATCCGGAAAATAAACTAGAGGTGCATTTTCATTCGGTCCGCAAGAATTAAGTAAAACTGTAGTTAAACCTAAAACCGCTGTAATTTTTAAAATATTTTTCTTCATTTTAAGCATCTTTAACGGTTATTTCTTCTACTCCTGTTTCTATCAGCAACTGTTTTACAGATTCTACATCTTCAGTTACAAACTCCATAAGGAATTTATCATCTGTAGTTCTCGGATCAGGGTTCTGAGCCGGAGCACCCGGATACATTTTGTTTCTAACTAGGAAAGTTAAAGACATCATGTGTGCTGCACAGAATACCATTAATTCAAACATTGGAACTACGAATGCAGGCATATTGTGTGCCCAGTCGAAAGCCGGTTTACCACCGATATTCTGAGGCCAGTCATGGTTCATTACGTACCAGGTAACTGTAGCACCGATACTCACACCGTATAAAGCATAAATAAAAGCAGCATCAGAAATTCTTGTTTTCTTTAAACCTAAAGCTTTGTCAAGTCCGTGAACCGGAAACGGAGTATACACTTCGTTTATCGCGATTCCTTTATCGTTGAATGCTTTAACGCCGTTCATCAAATCGTCGTCGTCAGCATAAAGTCCGTATACAATTTTAGTGGTGCTCATCTCCTTCTTTTGCTTTATAAGTTTCACCTGAGATTTTCAAAATCGATTTTAATTCGGCCTGTGCAATTACAGGGAATGTTCTTGCATATAATAAGAATAATACAGAGAAGAATCCGATTGTTCCTAAATATACACCCACGTCAATGATTGTTGGTTTAAACATCGTCCATGAACCAGGCAAGTAGTCTCTTGAAAGGTTAATTACGATGATATCGAAACGCTCAAACCACATACCGATGTTGATGATTAATGCAACGATGAACGTCCAGATAATATTCGTTCTAAGTTTTTTGAACCAGAATGAAGCAGGAACTACAAGGTTACAGATAATCAATGACCAGAATGCCCACCAGTAAGGTCCAACAGCAGCACCCGGAGAAAGATAAGTAAAGTCTTCATATCTTGAACCAGAATACCATCCGATGAAATATTCAGTTGCGTAAGCTACAGTTACCATACCACCAGTTAAGATGATTACGATGTTCATAATTTCGATATGATACATAGTGATGTAATCTTCAAGGTGACAAACTTTTCTTGCAACCAACAATAGGGTCTGTACCATTGCAAATCCTGAGAAGATCGCACCGGCAACGAAATAAGGAGGGTAGATTGTAGAGTGCCATCCTTTAATAACCGAAGTTGCGAAGTCAAAAGATACGGTAGTGTGTACTGAGAATACAAGCGGAGTTGCCAAACCTGCAAGAACCAAAGAAAGTTCTTCGAATCTTTGCCAGTGTTTTGCTTTACCACCCCAACCGAATGCAAGGAATGTATAAATTTTCTTAGTCCAAGGAGTTTTTGCTCTATCTCTGATCATTGCAAAGTCAGGGATAAGACCCATGAACCAGAATACTGTTGATACTGAGAAATACGTAGAAATTGCAAATACGTCCCAAAGTAGAGGAGAGTTGAAGTTCCCCCAAAGAGAACCGAACTGGTTTGGTAAAGGGAATACCCAATATCCTACCCACACTCTACCCATGTGAATTACCGGGAAGATTGCTGCCTGTACAACCGCAAAGATCGTCATCGCCTCTGCAGATCTGTTTACAGACATTCTCCATCTCTGTCTAAATAATAATAATACCGCTGAGATTAAGGTTCCGGCGTGACCGATACCTACCCACCATACGAAGTTGGTAATATCCCAACCCCAGTTAATAGTTCTGTTAAGCCCCCATGCTCCAATACCTGTTCCGATCGTGTAAGCGATACAGCCAAATCCATAGATGAAAAGAACTAAGGCTGCATACAATGAAATCCACCATAATTTACCTGCTCTTTCTTCGATAGGTCGTGCAATATCTTCTGTGATATCGTGATAAGTTTTGTGACCAATAATCAGAGGTTCCCTTATCGGAGCTTCGTAATGTCCTGACATTTTTTACCTATTTATTATTTAAACTTTATTTTTCTACTCTGTTTCTTACTTTAGTGTGATAGAACACGTTTGGTTTAGTGCCTATCTCTTCAAGTAAATGATATCTTCTGTTGCTAGAATATAGTTTTCTAACTGCAGATTCTTTGTCATTCATATCTCCAAACTGCATTGCTCCAGTAGAACATGCTGCTGCACAAGCACAAGAGTTTTGGAACTCTGCGTCTGTTACTTTTCTGTTTTCTCTCTTAGCATTTAAGATTGTAGCCTGAGTTTCCTGGATACACATAGAACATTTCTCCATAACCCCTCTTGTTCTTACAACAACATCCGGGTTAAGAACCATTCTTCCAAGATCGTTATTCATGTTGAAATCGAACTTGTCATTCAGGTTATAGGTAAACCAGTTGAATCTTCTTACTTTGTAAGGACAGTTGTTTGCACAATATCTTGTACCGATACATCTGTTGTAAGCCATGTGGTTTTGTCCTTGCTTACTGTGAGAAGTTGCCGCTACCGGACAAACAGTTTCACACGGAGCATGGTTACAGTGTTGACACATTACCGGCTGGAAGATTACATCTGGATTTTCTGCTGGGTTTTCTAATGCTCCATCAATACCTAATACACTACTTCCGTAAAGCTCAGGTACTGCCATTCCTTGTTTAAGACCATCATAAACAGTAACTTTTTGCTCAGATGAATAATAACGGTCAATTCTCAACCAGAACATATCTCTCGACATTCTGATCTCTTCTTTACCAACTACAGGAACGTTGTTTTCTGCCTGACAAGCAATAATACAAGCTCCACAACCCGTACAAGAGTTTAAGTCTACTGATAAGTTGAAGTGAGGACCATCTGTATCATCAAAAGCATCCCAAAGGTCAATTTTACCTGCCGGAAGAGCTCCGCTTATTGTATGATATTCCAAAGGCTTATTCCATCCGCTATGTTCATCATCGAAAGGTACATTAATAAATTGCGCCAAAGGTACTTCTTTTGCAATTTCGTAACGTCCCATCAGTGTATTCTGAAGCTGAACTCCTGCAAACTCGTGCTCTTCTCCTGTTTTCTCAATTGAAACATTTGAAATAACCAGGTTTGAACCATCAAATAAAGGATAAGCATTTACCCCGGTATCTGCAGTTTTTCCAGAATCTTTTTTACCGTATCCTAAAGCTAAACCGACAGATCCGTCTGCCTGACCCGGCTGGATGAATACAGGTACGTTTTCTATTTTTATACCGTTTACTGTAAGATTTACAAGAGAACCGTCTAACTGCATTCTTGCATTAAGGCTGTTTTCTATTCCTAATCTTTCAGCATCTTTAGTAGAAATTGTCAAGTAGTTATCCCAAGACATTCTTGTAATAGGATCCGGTAATTCCTGCAACCAAGGGTTGTTTGCCTGAGTTCCGTCTCCGATAGAAGTCTTTGTATACAATACTAATTCTAAATCTGAAGCTTTAAAATTACCTAATTCTGCAACAGCTTGAGCACCGTTTCCACCAGCATAAGATAAAGTAGTTGCATTAGCAGAAGCTACAATACCATTGTATAATGCTTTGTTGAATGATGTTCCTCCTAAAATAGAAGCTGCATTAGCTTTTAAGTAATCGTAATAATTGTTTGCAGCATTGTTTTTACCATTTTTCCAAACCAATAAAGATTCTTCGATCTGTCTTGACTTGTAAATTTTTTGGATAGTTGGCTGCATCAATGTATAAACTCCGGTCTGAGGTTCCATATCACCCCAAGATTCTAGCCAATTCGCTACCGGAATTACAGCTTTCGCTGCTTTATACATTTCGTTTTTCTTATCTGTAACTGCAATTACATAAGGAACTTTAGCCAAAGATTTTTTGAAATCCTGACCTTTGTTGTTAGAATAAATCGGGTCAACGTTGTTAGTAATCAATACACCGACCTGTCCTGCATTTACCCAACCTAAAAATTCCTGATATCTTGCTTTATCAAATTCTTTTAAGAAGTTTGCTTTACCTGTGAAAGCAACTGAACCTAATTTTTGGTTAATTAAGTGTGCTAAAACCTGTGCCGCTTTAGAACCATCAGCTAAAACAACTGCCTTGCTTCCTTTAGCCTGCAATTCTTTTACAATTTCTGTAGCCACTTTAGTAGTTGGTGCAGATCCTGTAACGATAGCGTTGTAAACTTCCACCAAAGCTTTGTTTACATCACTTGGCTTTAATCTGTATCTTGAGTCAGAGTTTGCACCTGTTAAAGACATATTAGATTCAACCTGAATGTGTCTCAACATGTTTGGTCCCGGAACTCTTGCCACAGCATAAGAAGTTTCTAAGCTTGCAGCGTTATAGTCTCCTAAGAAATCAGCCTGGAATGCAACCACCAATTCAGATCCTTTAAGATCATAAACCGGTAATGCTCTTTGTCCGAAAACTTCCTGAGCTGCATCTAAAGCTGCAGAGTGAGGAAAAGCATCATAAGTTACTAATTCAGCGGTAGGATATTTTGCTTTAAATTCAGAAAATAATTTTTTGAATGTAGGTGAAGCGAAAGACTGAGATAAAAGAACAATCTTTTTACCTGCAGACTGAGCTTCATTTAATCCTTTTAAAACGAAATCATCTACTTTATCGAAAGTTTCGTCTTTACCGTCAAGTTTAGGCTGCTTTACTTTATCATTATCATAAAGTGAAAGTACTGCCGCCTGAGCTCTTGCATTAGTTTTACCTAAATCTCCGCTTCTGGATGTACCGTCAGTTTTTTCGGCACCTTCTATGAAATCTTCTACCGGAATTTCTTCTTGGAACTCTTTAAGAGCCAGCTTACCGTTTAGGGCAGGGTCTTTAAGTTCGTGAATACTTCTAAATTGTATTTTGTTTGAAGCCATTTATACTTCTAATTTTTTAGTTATTAATAATGACATTTACCACACTCAAGACCTCCAATTGCATCTACAGTAATCTTACCGCCATCTTTAGGGTATTGCTTTTTAAGCTTTTCGTGTAGATTTTTGAAGTATTCTTTATTATAACCGTTGTTCATATCAATTTCGGTTGTTCTGTGACATTCGATACACCATCCCATAGTGAAATCGTTTGCCATTTGTACAACGTTCATTGTATCGATTTTTCCGTGACAAGCTTTACAAACTACGTCGATTTTGTTGTCCGGATTTTTCTTGTTGAATGAATTGATGATCGCCTTTTCACCTGCTACTACGTGCTGAGAGTGGTTGAAGTACACGAAATCCGGCATGTTGTGGATTCTTGTCCATTCTACAGGAGTTGTTTTTCCGGTATACTGTTGTTTTTCAGCATCCCATCCTGTTGCAGCATAAATTTTCTGGATTTCTCCATCGTAGAATGCTTTGTCTTTTCCTGGCTCAATGTATTTACCGTTGTATTCAGAAATTGTTCTGTGACAGTTCATACAAACGTTCATAGAAGGGATTTCAGATACTTTACCGTATTTAGCACTTGAGTGACACAATTGACAGTCGATTTTGTTTTCTCCAGCGTGAATTTTGTGAGAGAAATAGATCGGTTGTTCAGGCTTATAACCTTTGTAAACCCCAATCCACATAATCCAGTTCCAGATACCGTAAGTTGCTAAAATAGCTAATATAGCCAATAAGCCTTTTCCGATATAGTGGTACTTTGCGTAGATTTCGCTGAAAGATTTTACTCTGGTTTCGTTAAGACCGGTAAGCTCTTCAGACTGACCCAGTTTTACTAACTGTCTTAGTTTAACCAAGATCCAAACCAATAAACCAGCAATAGCAATAAGTGAAATGATTACAATACTTGAAGTGGTATTGTTTACTGGTGCAGCATTTGCAGTGTCAGCTGCTGTTCCTGCAGCAGGAGCCGGGTCTGGTTCCGGAGCAGGAGGATTAGATGTGTATGCTAAAATATCATCAATATCCTTATCAGAAAGATTCGGAAATTGCTGCATGACGGTTTTATTATGCTTTTCAAAAACCTCATTTGCATACTTGTCACCTGAAGCTCTCAGTGCAACATTGTCTTTAATCCACTTGTGAAGCCAATCTGTGTCAAGTCCCTGCTCAGTTTTAAGTCTTTCTACCACACCTTTCAGTGCAGGTCCTACAACTTGTTTGTCTAAAGCGTGACATGCCGTACAGTTTGCCTTAAAAAGTTTTTCGCCATTTTTAGGATCGCCGTCTTGCCCGTAAATTGAAGCACTCGTTGATAGCAATAAACCTATCGCAATCAGCCCTTTTTTATAATGCTTTCTCCAACTAATCATTTAAATTGTCTTATGTTAGTAAATATTGAATGTGTAATCAATCCCGCAAAAATAATATTTTTAAGAAGAATTTAACGGCTTTAACAAAAGGTAAAATGTCATATAGCTTTAATTTGTAACTATTCTAAATAACTGTATTTGCTGTATTTTTTAAATTATTATAACTTTGCGGAAATAAGTTTAAATGAAAAATTTAATCAAAATATTTTCGCTATTCTCTTTAATGGGTTTTTATACTCTTGAAGCACAGCAGGTTGTAAAGAAAGATACCTTGTCGGGAACTGAGCTTACGATTACCATGGATTCTCGTGTAAGTGAGGCTTTAGATGCAGTAGAAGACCGTTGTGCAAAGGCAACAGCCGCAAAAATTTCTTCAGGAATTGATGATGATTCGCCTTCAAAACCAACAAAAATATTAGTTCCGAGCCGTGAACTGACCAATGCGGAAATCTGCAGGAGAAATCCCAGAATATTAGGTTTTAAAATTCAGATTGCTGTTGTAAAAAGTAATGATGAAGCCAACGAAATTAAAGCTTATTTCAGAAAAAGATTCCCGACTCTTAAAGTTGAAACAGATGCTTCTTTAAGACCAAATTACAAGATTTTGGCAGGAAGTTATTTTACAAAACAAAGTGCAGCAGGCGATTTGGCAAGGGTAAAAGAATACTTTAAATCTGCAACGCCAATTCAGTACAGGGTTTTCTGTGCAGATGCAAAATAAAGATTTAATTAAAATAAAAAATGAAAGGCTGAGATTATTTTTCTCAGCCTTTTTTTATCGGTAAAATTGATTGACAAAATCATAAAATTCCCACATTCTCATATAATTATTAAAGAGTAGGTAAACCAGCATTACTCCAATTACAGCTGTGAAAAACGACGTCATTTTGGGTGATTTTCTGTAAGAAAAAAAGAGCCATCCCAACATAATCGGAAAAACAAAAACAAAGTGTCCTCCGTAAATATATGAGGTGTGAAGCCCAAATCTGAAAACGCAATGAATTAAAACGTCTACAAGTAATGAAAGCATTACGATCTGTACCAATTTATTTTTAAAATTTCTAAAATAACTCCACAAAATCAGTATTAAAAGCAATCCTATGAACAAATAAGGAATAACAGAAGTGTAGACATCCATGAAAAGCGCTTTGTAGTAGAAGCCTTTCATATTGTGTTTTTCTCGGATAAAAAAGCTTGGAAAAAGCACGCTCCCGCCAAAGAAATACGAGTAAATCATATCCCAGGTCGGGGTAGATTTTACATTAGAAAATTTCTCGTACTGTTCTCCCGATTTTGACAGGATGTTTTTGTATTTAAAATCGATCCGGTAAAGATATAGCAAGATAAATGTTGCACAGGTAAGTGTCACTCTGAGAACGGCATTGCCAAATTTTTTCCAGCTTTTAAAAAGATCTTTTTCAAATGCAACCGGAATGAAAACTTTAACAATATTTGTAACGGTTAATCCGCCGACTGTAACTCCTGCCAAAACCAAAGCAGAACCGGCAATTTTTTTGTCTTTTTTAAACTTTATTGCAGTGTAATAATTAAATAAAACCAGCAAGAAGAGTGTGTATGTATAGGTTTCCGGCGTGAATGATAATAAAATATTAGTTGAAAAGATGCTGAAAAAAGCAATAATCAGCAAGTTTAATCCGATAGGAAGAAAAGTGATGTTTTTTAAATATTTATAAATCTGAATCAGGCTTAAGCTGATGGTAATGTTGCTTAGCCAAGCTAATGTTAACCTGAAATTACTTCCTGTTTTTCCGTCAGAGACATAAAAAGCAAGCTCCTTGATCCAATTAAAAAAATAATACGACAAAGGGTGTCTTTCAAAGCTTCCGCCACTCATCACAATGGCTTTATTGTCGAAGCTGAAATATCCGTCCCAAGGAATTCTGGCGTCAAAAATAATACGATAATGTTGTGCTAAATAAGTTCCAAATGCGCCATATGCAACAAGAAAGAACGTAAATAATCCTAATTCTACAAGCGAAGAAGGAAAAACGATTTTAAAAAAGTTTAAAAATTTTGATTTGAATGACACTAATTATAGTTTTTGCAAAAATAGAATAAAAAACTCACCCAAAAAGGTGAGCTTTACAATATTAGAAAAAGATGTTTAATTAATTTTTAATGATTTTTTCTGTTTTGCTGCTTCCGTCAGAAAACTCTACTTTTACCAAGTAAGTTCCTTTGGTAAATGCGCTAAGGTTTACTTTTTCAGAACTTCCTGTTGTAAGTACTTTACCTGATAGATCTAGTACCGTTGTTGATTTTATTTTTTTATCGGTTTTGATATTTATTTCTCCTTTTGTAGGGTTGGGGTAAATGCTTGTTTTAGATTTTGAAACTTCATCGGTTGATAAAGTTGAGGCTAAAACTTCAATATCATCTATTGAAACAGCATCAGCGTCATTTCCTACATATTGGAATCTAATTTGAACGTTTGTCTGACCATTATAAGCAGAAAGACTTTTTTGTACATTAACTGTATTATAAAGGTCTGTGTCTGGATCGTTGTCGCCATCATCTCCGAAGAGAGGTTCTGTATCTTCGTCCCAAAGAGTTGACCAGCTTGTACCTCCATTTGTAGAAATTTGAGCTACAAGGTCACCAGCGTCATCATCAATCATATAAGACCAGCCTACTTTTACTTTAAATTTAAGTGTGGGATTGGTAGCAGTAGCTAAACTAAATGATGGGCTTACCAAACTGCCGGTATTCGCTGAATCAATCCAATCTATACAAGCTGATTTGTTACCTGAAATCTTGAAAGTTGTTTCTAAAGTCGAAGCCGGAGTAAAATTGACATTTGTAAAATCCCAAGGTCTATTCGCATTGGTATTTGATCTGATCCATCCTGTTGGAGGGAAAGCAGCTCCTTCAAAGTTTTCAGATAATAATGTCTGAGCATTCATTGACATACAAGATAAAATGCCTAAAGAAAGTAGAAGTTTTTTCATTTAAAATTATTTTTTTTCAAAATTAATAAAAATAATCTTTTATGATTAACAACTTTTCATAAAATTACGTTATGAACTGCAAGAAAGCATAGAACATCCGGAAATATCGTCATAATCTGTAGGTCTTTTTACGGAAAACTCCGGGAAAATTTCTTCATATGGATTTTTTAAGGCTTTTGTGAGTTTTTGCAATAATTCTGTTTTACCATTATTGATTTCTTCAATACATTCAAAAAGAAGATAGTTTCTGAGAAGGAATTTTGGGTTTGCTTTTTTCATTAAATCTAAAGATTCCTCTTTTGAAATACTATTGTTTTTTAATCGAAGAGAATAAATTTTGATAAAATGTTCGAGTTTTTTTACTTTATCATCATCTAAAAAGGCATAAGATATTTTCTGAAAATCTGTTTTAATATCTGTAATACCATCCAGTTTTTCTAAAAGATTAAAAAATAAAGTGTAATCAAGCCGAAGTTCCTGCATCAGACCTTGCCAATTGATGAAAAACTCTTCATCCTCTTTTTTGAATTCACCAAAACCGAATTTTCTGCAAAGCATCTTATCGTGGTTTTCCCAAAAATAATTTCCGTAAGAATTTAAAGTTTCTTCCAAAAATTTTTCATCTTTTATTAACGGGAAAAGTGCATTGGCAAGCTGCCACAGATTCCATTGCGAAATTTGCCCCTGTTTTCCGAAAGCGTATCTTCTTCCGGGTAAATCTGTTGTGTTGGGAGTGAAATTTAAATCATACTCATCCATCATTGAGTAAGGTCCAAAATCGATTGTTAATCCTAAAATCGACATATTATCGGTGTTCATCACGCCGTGTACGAAGCCAACTCTGAACCATTCAACCATTAAATCAGCAGTTCTTTTACAGACTTTACCGAAAAAATCTTTGTATTTCTGTTCGCCTTCAGATTTAATGTCTTTAAAGTAATTTTCGATCRTAAAATCGGCGAGGTCAATTAAAGTATTAATTTCTTTTTGTGCAGACATCAGTTCAAAATGACCAAAACGAAGAAAACTTTCAGCCGTTCTGATAATTACTGCGCCTTTTTCTTCCTGAGGATTTCCGCTGTACATCATGTCACGAACTACATTTTCGCCCGTGAAAGACAAACTCAAGGCTCTTGTTGTAGGAATTCCCAGATGATGCATTGCTTCACTCATCAGATATTCACGAACGGAAGATCTCAAAACGGCTCTTCCATCTGCATGACGGGAATAAGGCGTTGCACCTGCTCCTTTCCACTGAATTTCATTTTTTTCTCCTTTTTCATTAGTGATTTCTCCTGCAAGAATTGCACGACCGTCTCCTAACTGACCCGCCCAGTTTCCGAACTGATGACCTGCATAAGCAGTCGCATAAGTTTTTATATTTTCAGGCAGATTGTTTGCCGCTAAAAAATTAAGGTCATTTACGTTAAATTTTCCCAGGCCTATTTCTTCTGAAAGTTTTTCGTTAAAAATAATTAATTCGGGATTTTCAAAACCAACGGGATCGATAGTTGAAAAAAGGACTTTTGGTGTGTTTCTCTGTAAGGTATTTCCTGAAAAATCTCCCGGAAAAATCTTTATAAAAGGTTGGGTAATCTTGTCGATATTCATATTTCAAAGATATTAAAGTAAGAAATAAAAAAGACCTCTCAATTATTGAAAGGTCTTATGATGATTATAAAGAAATTTACTTATTAAAATCTATATCTTCACTGGTATTGAGATGTTCATTTACATTTTCTTCTTTTTTACCAGAGTTGTTCTTCGGTTCTTCTGCAGGACGTGGATTTTTTAAGTCGTCAATAGTCTGTAATCCGCCATCGTCACCATATCCTCCGCCAAGACCCTGAAGGTTTGAGCATCCGTCTTTCCAGTCAAGAGGTTTTACAAATTTATCATCAGGAGATATTTTTAAGCTTTTATCTGCCCAGACTTTTTTCATAAAAATCGCCCAGATCGGAAGCGCCATTTTAGCACCCTGACCTTCACCGGTTCCCCAGAAGTGAGTCGCTCTGTCTTCCCAGCCAACCCAAGCTCCGGTTGCAAGTTTTGGTACGATTCCCATAAACCAACCATCGGAATTATTTTGAGTTGTTCCTGTTTTACCGGCAATTTCTACATTTTTAGAGATTCCTTTTCTTCCCAGTTCGCCTGATGCGGTTCCGTATTGTGCCACACCTTTCATTAGCTCAATCATGGTGTAAGCGTAATTAGGATTCATGACTTCTTTAGGTTCAGAAATGACTTCTTTTATTACTCTTCCGTTTACATCTTCAATTCTCCAGATCATTTCAGGTTTGTTGTAATTTCCATAGTTGGCAAACGTGCTATACGCTCCAAGCATTTCATAAATTGTAATATCTGAAGCTCCTAAAGCCATTGGCAAGCTGGTAGAAATTTCTTCTGTTACCCCTAAATCTCTTGCCGTCTGAATAACACTTTGAGTTCCTGTCATTTCAGCCAATCTTAATGCTACAGGGTTTTGAGAATGTGCTAAAGCATCTTTTAATGTTAACATTCCGCCTCTTCCCGGAACACGATAGTTTCCTTTGGTAAATGTTGCATTTGAAATGGTTGAACAAGGCGTTAAACCTAGTTTCATAATTGCTGTAGCATAAACAAATGGTTTAAAAGTGGATCCCACCTGTCTTTTCCCCTGCTTAATATGATCATACTGGAAATGTTGCCAATCAATACCTCCAACCCAGGCTTTAATTTCACCTGTTCCCGGAACCATAGACATTAAACCAGCCTGTGCAATTTGTTTGTGCCATCTTATAGAATCCCACGGACTCATTTCTACTTCTTCTTCACCTGCCCAAGTAAATCTTGACATTTTTATAGGCTTGTGGAATTCTAACATGATCGAATCTTCAGGAACTCCGGCTCTGCTCAATTGCTTGTAACGACCGGTTCTTTTTACAGCCTGCATCATTACTTTATTTACCTGCTGGTCATTCAGGTAATAGAAAGGTCTGTTTTTTCTGCCTCTCTGCTCTGCATCAAATCTTTTTTGAAGATCAGTTAAATGTTCTTTGATAGATTCTTCTGCATATTTCTGCATTTTAGAATCCAGGGTTACAAATATTTTTAAACCATCTTTGAATAGGTTTAATGGTTTTCCTGTTTCTTTTTCGTAATCTTTAAGATATCCGTCTATTTCTTTTTTTAGATAAAACTTATAATATGCAGAATAATCATCAGTTATATTTTTAATCGGACGATAATCTAAAGTAATAGGCGTTGCTACTGCTTTTTCATAAGTTGGCTGATCTAAATATCCTGTTTTAAGCATTTGATCTAAAACGACATCTCTTCTTGCTTTGGCTCTTTCAGGATTACGTAAAGGATTGTTTTTAACAGGGTTTTCGAGCATTGCTACAAACATTGCCGCTTCAGGCAATGTCAGTTGTTGAGTCGATTTATTAAAATATATTTTTGATGCCATTTCAATTCCGTTGGCATTATATAAAAAGTCGAACTTATTAAAATATAATTTTATAATTTCTTCTTTTGTATATCTCTTTTCAAGACTTACGGCTACAACCCATTCTTTTAATTTCTGAAATCCTCTTTGTATTTTGTTTTGAGAAGCACTTCCTGTAAAAAGCAATTTAGCCAACTGCTGGGTAATCGTAGAACCCCCTCCTCGTTTCCCTCCGTAAACTACTGCTCTTGCGACTGATTGTAAATCAACTCCTGAATGCTCTTTAAAACGCTCATCTTCTTTTGCCTGAAGCGCATAAATCAAATAAGGAGGTAAGTCTTTATACTCAATAGGCTGCGTTTTTTCTTTTTCAAATTTGCCTAAAAGAACTCCGTCTGCAGAATATATTTCGGATGCAACATAAATATCGGGATTTTCAAGCTCTTTTACATCGGGCATTTCACCAAGAAAACCTTGGGAAACTGCAAAGAAAAGTCCTGAAATGCCTAAAACTACTGCAATAAGCCCAATCCAGATGAATTTTACCCATCTTTTCCAGGCAGAATTTTTAGCGTTTTTTTTAGGAGGAAGCGGGAAGTTTTTTCCCCTGTTTCCTGTATTTTGTTTGTTCTCTTCCATGTATAATTACGGTTTAGCCGTTTCTACTTTTATACCTAAGTCTTCAATTCCGGGAAGATTATCGTTTCTCATCGCCTGAGCGACAGCAATTTCATAATTGCCTTTTTCCGGAAATTTATAATTCAGTTTATACTGAAATAATGTCTCTTTCGTTTCTCCAAACCCTGTTCCAAGCCATTCACCGTTTGGTTTTGCCAGAATATAATTTAGCGTATCGGTTTGTTTAGCTTTGGTTTTCGGGTTGGTAAGATTTACAATAAACCTTATGTTGCTGTAAGGATATTCATTATTGTTTCTTACAACAAATATAAGATTTTTAGGATTTTGCGGATCCGAAATTTCAAGATTAAATTTTTGTTCGGTCTTCTTATTCCATTTATTATCAACGTTATTCATCATAACATCCTCTCCGGAAGCGTTGCAGCTTACCAGAARAATAAGGAGAAAAAGTCCTGAAATTTTATGCATTATTATCTTTTTTTGGAGGAAATTTCTTTTTAAACTTCTTTTTCGGTTGTTGATTTTGAGGTTTCTTCTCACCATCGTTTTTTACAGCTTCTGTTTTTTCCAATTGAGGCTTTTGCTGTTGCTGCTTTTGAGGTCTTTGGTTGTTGTTTTGGTTAGACTTCGCCGTTTTTTCTGGTCTTGGTTGGCGTTCTTGTCTTTCCTGTTTTTCGCCTCTGTCGTTTCTCTCAAGTCTATCGTTATTATTCTCAGGTCTGGGTTTTCTTGGTCCCTGATTTTGATTATTATTTGACCTGTTTTGATTCCCCTGATTTCTGTTTTTGTTGAAACCTCCTCTGTTTTTCTTTTCAAAACGATCCACACTGTTTTCCTGAATTAAATCTACTGTTTTTACAGAAATTTCAGGTTGTTTTAAATCTTCGAGAGGTAACGTTTTTTCACCTCTTTTATTTTGCGAGATCATTTTTTTAACTAAATCAACATCGAAATCATACCACGCCATCGAGCTGTCAACATAAGCAAACCACATTTTCTTTTTGAAAACGTCGATCTTTATACAGAAGGCTCTTCCTTTTTCAGTATCAATCATTGTTGAAGAAGAAGGGAAATGGCTTAATGCGTCAAGATAGCTGTCTAATTCATAGTTTAAACAACATTTAAGCTTACCGCATTGTCCTGCAAGTTTTTGCGGATTGATGCTTAATTGCTGGTATCTTGCAACATTGGTATTTACAGACCTGAAATCAGTCAACCAGGTTGAGCAGCACAATTCTCTTCCGCAAGATCCAATTCCGCCAACTTTTGCAGCTTCCTGCCTGAAACCGATTTGTTTCATATCGATTTTCGTACGGAAAGCTCCCGCAAATTCTTTAATCAACATCCTGAAATCCACTCGGTTATCAGCGGTGTAATAGAATGTTACTTTAGAAGAATCGCCTTGATATTCCACATCTGTGATCTTCATTTCAAGACCTAATCGGTGTGAGATTTTTCGGGCTTCTATTTTTACATTTTCTTCTTTTTTTCTAGCTTCCTGCCAAACCTCAATGTCTTTTTGGTTGGCAAGTCTATATATTTTAAGCGGGTTTTCTTCTGAAGATCTTTTTTTCTTCATCTGAATTTTTACTAATTCTCCCGTGAGGCTTACTACGCCCACATCATGTCCCGGACTCGATTCTACTGTTACTACGCTACCTATATGTAAAGGAATATTGTTTACATTTTTATAAAATAATTTTCTGTCATTTTTAAATCTAACTTCTACAAAATCACACCTGTTTGATGCAGGGTTTTGTACGTTAGACAGCCAATCGAAAACACTTAATTTATAACTATTACCGCAGGTATTTACACTTTCACAGCCATTCGCAGATTTTGTTCCGCAAGAATGTGCAGAATCGCCGGATGTTTTACATCCACAACTCATATTATAATTTGTTTAATCTTGCAAATTTATTGATTTTTATCTTTATACAATTCCAAATGTACTAAATATTAATTTTTGAAAATGTTTAATATTAAACAGAGCGAAAATTGCGGAATTGGTTTTTCTTTAACGCCATGTTATAGAGTATGTTATTTTAAATTTTACGTAAAATGTTATTTTAAACATAGTTTTCTTTTAATGCATTGTTTAAAAATTTAAGAATTATTAACAGACCTAAACAAAATAATTTTATATTTGGGTTATATAATAAAAGTCTATGAAAAAAATATTAATATCAACTGCTTTATTGGCTGGAGTTTTATCTTATGCGGGAGGCTTTAGAGTTTCTTTGCAGGGGGTTAAACAATTGGCAATGGCGCACACAAGTGCTCATGCCGAAGATGCGAGTGTTGCATTTTTTAATCCGGCAGGTATGTCATTCATCCCTTCTAAACTGAGTATTGTTGCGGGAGGTTTCGGAGCAAGTAATAAAGTTACTTTTCAGAATTTAAACACTTTGCAGAGTACTGTTACAGATAATCCTCTAGGTACTCCAATTTATGCGGCGATCGCTTATAAGCCGATTGAGAAACTATCAATTGGTTTTAGTTTTTCTACCCCTTTTGGAAGTACAATTCAGTATCCTTACGATTGGGAAGGAAGAGAAATGGTACAAAAGCTTGAGCTGAAAAGCTATTATTTCCAACCAATGGTTTCTGTGAAAATGGCTGACTGGGTTTCTTTCGGGGCAAGTTACATTTATGCAAGAGGATCGGTAAACTGGGATAAAGCAGTGACGCAATTTGGCGGAACAGTTAATATTAACGACGATAAAGCAAGCGGTCATGGCTATGGTTTCGGCTTCTACTTCAGACCAGATCCAAAATTAGATGTGAGTATCGCATACCGCTCACCTGTTGATATGAAAGCTAAAAAAGGTACAGCTACATTTGTTGCTCCTTCACAGGCAACAGTAAACACACTTTTAGGACTGAACGGAGCCGGACAGGATAGTTTCACCGCTACTTTACCTCTTGTAGAAGAATATACTATTGGTTTAACGTATAAAGTTACTCCGAAATGGTTAATTTCAGCAGATTTCAATTATCATGGCTGGGAAAGATACAGCAGGCTGACTTTAGATTTTGCTAATGCGCCTATCGGAAACCAGGCTGATCCTACTATTTTGGTAGCTCCAAAGAATTTTAAAAATTCCAAAACAGTGAGATTGGGAACTCAGTATGCATTTACGAATATGATTTATGGTCGTTTAGGTGCTTATTATGATGAATCTCCATATTCTGACGAAAATTTCATTCCGGAAACTCCATCGTTTGACTCTTTTGTGCTGACAGGAGGTTTAGGTTTCAAGCTTAAAAAATTCGGAGTAGACGTTGCTGGTGGTTATGCAATGCCACAAAGCAGAGATGTGAAAAATGATTACTTAGGTTTCTATGGTCAGGCAAAGGCTAAAGCATTCTATTTTGGTCTGGGTTTATCTTATAATGCTTTTTAATTTTAAATTATGAAAAAAATATTAATATCTACAATAGCTGTTTCGGCGCTTCTTTTTACAGTAAGCTGTAATACAGATTTTGATACCGATGTAGAAGATATCGTTGTAACGAAAGGTGATGCCGATTTTTCTAAGTTTATTTCTTTAGGAAATTCTTTAACATCAGGTTACAGAGACGGTACATTATATTCTGGCGGACAAGCTGAATCTTTTCCAAGTATGATTGCCATGCAAATGAAACTTGCTGGTGGAGGAGAGTTTAAACAACCACTTATGCCAAATAACGTTGGTGGTTTTACAAACTTACCTGGTTTCCCGGGGAAGCTTGAGCTTAAAATGGTTAATGGCGCGTTAAGTCCGGTTGCTAATGCTCCTGCAGCAGCTTTAGATAATGTTGCGGCGGGAGGACCTTACCAAAACATGGGAGTTCCGGGTGCGAAAGTTGCTCACTTATTAGCTCCGGGTTATGGTAATGCAGCAGGACTTTCTGTAGGTCTTGCAAATCCTTATTTCGTAAGGTTTGCCTCTTCTACGACAGCATCTGTTGTTGGTGATGCATTAGCCCAGAATCCTACTTTTGTTTCTTTGTGGATCGGGAATAATGATGTTTTAGGATACGCAACTTCAGGTGGAGACGGAACCAACCCTATCACTCCGGTTGATGGAGCCGTTGGTATAGGATTTAACAGTACTTACACAGCTTTAATCACTACGGTTTTCCCTACAGGAACTACAAGAAAGGGTGTTGTTGCCAATATTCCTAATGTAACCAGTGTGCCGTTCTTTACAAGAGTTCCGGCAATGCCTCTTACAAATCTTACAGATACACAGGTTTCTCAGCTGAATACAGCTTATGCTACTTATAATGCAGGTTTAGCGCAGGCCAAATCTTTAGGAGCAATCAATGATGCGGAATATCAGAAAAGGCTGATTAAATTTACTGCAGGAGCTGTTGCTAATGGAGCGGTTATTTCTGATAAAGATTTGACTACTGTTCCTGGTTTACCAAAATATAGACAGACAACAGCGAAAGATTATATCTTATTAACTGCAAGTGCTGTACTTACTCCGCAAGCAGGAGGTGGTACTTCTGTTCCTTTGGAAGACAAATTGGTTCTTACAGAAGCTGAAGCTGCAAAAGTATTAGCTGCTACAACTGCTTACAATACTACAATCAGATCTTTGGCAGATTCTAAAGGCTTAGCTTTTGTTGATATGAATGCTAAAATGATTGAATTAAACTCTAAGTCAGGAATTTCTTGGAACGGAGTTAGATATACTGCAACTTTTGTTACCGGAGGAACATTCTCTTTAGACGGAGTTCACCTTACTGGAAGAGGATATGCAGTGGTTGCGAATGAGTTTATTAAGTCAATTAATAAAAAATACAGATCAACTTTACCACAGGTAGATCCTAACAAATATTCAGGAATTACTTTTCCTTAATCAGGAATAAAAATAAATAATAGAAACCACAGGATTGATTCTTGTGGTTTTTTTTTAAATTTGCAAAATCTTTTAAAAAGTAAAAATGGCCGATCAGTTAAGTTATCTATTTTCAACAAGAACAAGTAAAGATCTTGCAGAAAAAATTGCCCAGCATTATGGGAAAGAATTAGGAAAAATCAACTTTCAGGAGTTCAGCGACGGAGAATTTGAACCTGTTTTAGATGAATCTGTAAGAGGAGGAAGAGTTTTCCTAATCGCATCTACGTTTCCGCCGGCAGACAATCTTTTAGAATTGCTTCTGATGATTGATGCATCAAAAAGAGCTTCTGCAAAAAGCATTACCGTAGTGCTTCCGTATTTTGGGCTTGCAAGACAAGACAGAAAAGACAAGCCAAGAGCTCCGATCGGGGCAAAATTGGTTGCAAATCTTTTAACTGCTGCAGGCGCAACCAGAGTAATGACGATGGATTTACACGCAGATCAGATTCAGGGATTCTTTGAAATTCCTGTAGATCACTTGTATGCTTCTACAATTTTTGTAGATTACATCAAAGATCTTAATCTTGATAATCTTACCATTGCTTCTCCGGATATGGGAGGTGCAAAAAGAGCGAAAAACTATGCGGGTCACCTTGGTGCAGATGTAGTAATTGCTTATAAAGAAAGAAAAAAGGCAAACGTTGTAGAAGAGATGTTCCTTATCGGGGATGTTGAAGGTAAAAACGTTATCCTTATCGATGATATGATCGATACTGCAGGAACACTTTGTAAAGCTGCAGGCATCTTAATGGAAAAAGGAGCAAAATCTGTAAGAGCAATGGCTACTCACGGAGTGCTTTCAGGAAAGGCTTATGAGAATATTGAGAACTCACAATTGTTGGAAGTAATCGTAACTGACTCAATTCCTGTAAAAACTAATTTGTCATCTAAAATAAAAGTGCTATCTTGCGCCCCATTATTTGCAGATGTTATGAAGATGGTGCATGAGCATCAATCTATTAGCAGTAAGTTTGTTATTTAATTGATAGTTAGCTGATTGCAATTTAAATTGAAACAATTTTTTTAAATTTTTTATAAATGAAATCTATTACAATTCAAGGTACAAAAAGAGAAAGCGTGGGCAAAAAGTCTACAAAAGCTTTACGTGATGCTGAATTAGTTCCTTGTGT
Organism: Chryseobacterium sp. 2TAF14; assembly: GCF_052115105.1. Taxonomy (NCBI): domain Bacteria; kingdom Pseudomonadati; phylum Bacteroidota; class Flavobacteriia; order Flavobacteriales; family Weeksellaceae; genus Chryseobacterium; species Chryseobacterium sp. 2TAF14. Next base: position 76,894 of record NZ_JBFRGA010000006.1, on the reverse strand, counting down.
TGTTTACGGAGGTGGTGAGCCATTGAACTTCTCTGCAGAAGAGAGAGCATTCAAAGGTTTGATATACACTCCTGAAGCACACACGGTATCTATTGAGGTTGACGGACAAACTATTCCGGCTGTTCTTCAGGATATTCAGTTCCACCCAATTACTGACAAAATTATTCACATCGACTTCTACAGATTATCAGACGATAAGCCTGTTATTATGGAAGTTCCTGTAAGAATTACTGGTCGTTCTAAAGGTGTGGTTTCTGGTGGTGTTTTACGTCAGTCTTTCAGAAAACTAAAAGTAAAAGCGATCCCTGCAAACTTACCTGATGAGGTAGTTGTAGACGTTACTCCTTTGAAAATCGGTAACAAGCTTTATGTTGGAAGCATTAAAACTGAAGGCTATACTTTCGTTCACCCAGACAATGCAGTGGTAGTAGCTGTTAAGATGTCTAGAAATGCAATGAAAGGAGGTGCTGCAGCAATGGATGATGAGGATGAAGAAGAAGTAACAACTGAAGGAGAAGCTCCTGCAGCTGAAGAAACTTCTGCAGAATAAGAATTTTCTTACTCGAAATAAATGAACCTGTCAATTTTTTGGCAGGTTTTTTTGTTTAAAAAGTTCATGTTCTTAATTTTCTTAACTTAAATAAACTTTGTTTATTCTTTATTTTAAACATATGTAATTAAGAATTTCTTTGATAATAAATAGTTTGAGAAACCGAAGATTAAGATTCGGAGAAAAATTGATTTCATTAAGCTTAAATTTTTGAAAATCTTAATTTTCTTAATGGTAAAAAATAGATTATAAAATAAAGAGGCTCTAAAATTTTTGAAAAGAATAGAAGAATTCTATCCCGAATCTCACACCTCAAATCCCGAAAAAGCCGTAAAYTTGATGCGTTCTAAATAAAGAACTTTTAATTAAAATTTTAATAAATGTTTGACATTCAGGAAATCAGAAGTCAGTTTTCTATATTAAATCAGGAAGTGAACGGTAAGCCATTGGTTTATCTAGACAATGCAGCAACATCTCAAAAACCCAACTCAGTGCTTAAAGTTTGGGAAAAATATTATAAAGAACTCAATGCAAATGTACATCGAGGAATTCATACCTTGAGCCAGTTGGCAACCGAAGAAATGGAGCTTTCGAGAAGAAAAATCCAGAAATTCATCAATGCCAAACATGATTTTGAAGTTATTTTCACCAAAGGAACAACCGAAGGTTTAAACCTCATCTCTTATATTTTAACATCAAAACTAAAGAAAGATGACGAGATTATTATTTCGTATCTCGAGCATCATTCCAATATCGTTCCTTGGCAATTGCTTTGTGAAAGAACCGGTGCAAAATTAAGAGTAATCCCGATCGATGAAAACGGTATTCTTCAGCTTGATTATTTAGATAAATTTTTAAGCGAAAAAACAAAAGTAGTATCTGTTAATCAGGTTTCTAATGCTTTAGGAATTGTAAATCCTGTTGAAGAAATTATTGCTAAAACAAGGGCTAATTCAGAGGCTTACATTGTGATTGATGGCGCACAATCTGCTCCGCATTTTACAATTGATGTTCAAAAATTAGATTGTGATTTCTTCGTGTTTTCAGGGCATAAAATGTACGCTCCGATGGGAACCGGGATTTTATACGGAAAGCAGGAAATCCTTGAGGATTTGCCGCCTTTTCACGGTGGCGGAGAAATGATCGCAGTTTGCTCGTTTGACGGAACAACTTACGCAGGTTTGCCTTTTAAGTATGAAGCAGGAACTCCAAACGTAGGCGGAAATATCGCTTTGGGAGCGGCTGTTGATTTCATTAAAAAAGTAGGTCAGGAAAACATTCAGAATCACGAAAATGCGTTGCTGGAATATGCGCAAAGACAGCTTTTGGAAATTGAAGGTTTAAAAGTTTACGGCGAAAAAGCGCACAGAACGGGTGTAGTTTCTTTTAATCTTGAAGGAATCGGGATTTCTTCGGATGTTGGGATGATTCTCGACAAAATGGGGGTTGCAGTAAGAACAGGACATCATTGTACACAGCCAATCATGGATTTCTTTAATATTGCCGGAACCGTAAGAGCAAGTTTTGCAGTTTACAACACATTCAACGAAATAGATTTGCTTGTAGAAGGCGTGAAAAAAGCGCAAAGAATGCTTTCTTAATAATTTAACAGGCTGCTTCGTTGAAGCAGCCTTATTTTTTACGATGAGATATAAAATTTTTTACACATTTGCTTTATTGATGTTTCCGTTGTTTTTCTGTGCAACAACAATTCCTTTCGAATATATCGACGGAAAAATGATCATTAATGTTGAAATTAAAAATAACAAACATCATTTTATTTTTGATACCGGTGCTTTAACGATTATTTCTTCTGAACTAAAAGGTTCGTTGAACGAAAAGAAGAGCAAAATGGTATTTGAAGCAACAGATGCCAATAATTCTAAATCAAAGATGGATCTTTTCTCAACCAACGAGTTGAAGATTGCCGATCTGAAATTTAAAAATATTGATTTTTCTTTTGCGGATATTAGCTGGATGGAATCTCGTGCCTGTAAAAAAATCAGTGGAATTTTCGGAGCCAATATGATGAACGGTAAAGTTTGGCGAATCGATTTTAAGCTTAAAACAATTATTGTTTCTGATAAAGTAACCGAAAACTCTTCCCAATCATCGGTTTCACTGCCTTTTTCCGAAGAAAATTTCACTCATGTTCCTACAATTAATCTCAATATAAGAACGCAAAATTTTAATGTATTTTTCGATACAGGAGCGGGTTCAGGTTTTTCGCTCGATTCAAAATCTTATCAATTAGTAAAAGACGATCATTTTCTAACTTTTGAAGGGCTTTTATCACAATCGTTAAGTAGCATTAGTAAAGGCGAAAGACAGCTTGATGTGATGGAAGTTGAGGTTGATAATAAATTTCTTGGCAACCAGATAGTCGATATCAGTTCAGATTCCCGAAACTTGGTTGGGACGAGGTTTATGGAAAATTACATTATCGATTTAGACTTTGTCAATAAAAAAATTATTCTTACTCCAACAGGTAAAGCTGCGGAATATAATAGCTTCGGAATTGCTTTTGCTCCCATTGAAAATCATTTGGTTATTGTTAATAAATTAAAGATTCCTCAGTTATCAGAATTAAATGTGGCAGATAAAATTGTTAAAATAAATAATATGGATATCTCAAAAATAAATTCTGAGAAATTTTGTGCAATTAAAAACATTATTGATGACAGTTTAGAAATGACCATTCAAACCGAATCCGGAAACGAATATAAGCTTGAGAAGAAAAATGTTTTACAATATTTAAATTAATTTAAAATCAATCTCAAAACATTCTGTAATAGCTTTTGTTACATTATAGATTTTAACAATTGTTCAAATTGCCTTTTTATCGGTTTTTTTTAAATTGTTTCAGCTAATTTTGTCGGGTAAAATTTATTCAATTTATGGAATTGTTAGATAAACTAAACTGGAGATTTGCTACCAAAGCAATGAACGGGCAGAAAGTGCCACAGGAAAGATTAGATAAAATATTAGAAGCGGCAAGATTGGCTCCTACATCAAGCGGTTTGCAGCCTTTTGAAGTGATTGTGATCAGCAATCAGGAAATCAAAGAACAAATAAAGCCTCATGCCTGGAACCAGCCTCAGATTACAGATTGCTCGCATCTTTTGGTTTTTGCAGCTTGGGATAATTATACCGAGGAAAGAATCAACAAAATGTTTGATTTAACCAATGAGGTAAGGGGTTTTAAAAACGAGGGCTGGGAAAATTACAGACAACAGCTTTTACAAATGTATCCTCCAAGACCGGCTGAAGAAAATTTCATACATGCAGCAAAGCAGGCTTACATTTCTTTTAGTGCAGCAATTATCGCAGCGGCTTTCGAAGGGGTGGATTCTACACCAATGGAAGGTTTTTCACCTGAAGCGGTAGACGAAATTTTAAATTTAAAAGAAAAAGGTTTAAGAAGTGTTCTTCTTTTGCCAATCGGTTACAGAGATTCTGAAAACGATTGGTTGGTAAACCTTACCAAAGTGAGAAAATCGAAAGAAGATTTCGTCACAGAACTCAATTAACGGCTAATTTTTTTCTTCATAGAAAAATCCCTTTCAAAGTTATTTTTGAAAGGGATTTTATTTTATTTATCTGAGTTAATTTTATGTCCAAATTCTATTAAAAGTTTTTTTAGATTTTCATAAACACTTTCATCAGCATCTATGAAATCTTTATTTGAGTTTTGAATAAACTCACAAGAAAAACAAATATTTAAAACTTCAGTAATGCAATTCTCTTTATCATAAAATACAATTGCATCACGGTAAATTGGAGTACACATCCAAGACGGAATGTTTTGAGTTTTAGTTTTAAATATTTTAATTAATTCTTTTGCCTCATTTTCTTTTGAATAAAATCTCTTCTGTTTCTTAGCTGAAAAGTGTAATTCATGAAATTCATCAAACAAAAACTGAACATTATTTAATTGAAAATCTAGGAGTTCTAACTCTTTACTTTGTTCTGTTTTTTTAATTAACCGATTATAAAGTTCTTCTTTTTCGTGAATAATTTTTTCATATTCCGAACCACGCTGTAAAGAATATGTTTCAAAATATTCAAAATTAAAGACATTACTTAATTCTGATAAATCAAAATTGGGCTGCATTTTAATTATTAGGCTTCCAGTCTACCACCGCTCTGATAAACGCTTCCGCATTTTCCAAAGGAATATTCGGTAAAATTCCGTGTCCCAAGTTGGCAATATATCGATCTTTACCAAAACGGGTGATCATTTCATTCACCATTTTCTTGATCGTTTCTGGTGTAGAATGTAACCTTGCAGGATCAAAATTTCCCTGAAGCGTCATCGTGTGATTCGTCAGAGTTCTTGCAAATTCAGGTTTGATTGTCCAGTCAACTCCCAAAGCTGAAACCGGCGCCATTGTCATTTCTTCCAAAGCAAACCAGCATCCTTTTCCGAAAACCACAACATGCGTTAACGGGCTCAAAGCTTCAACAATCTGGTTGATGTATTTCCACGAAAATTCCTGATAATCTGCCGGAGAAAGCATGCCGCCCCAAGAATCGAAAACCTGAACGGCAGAAACACCTTTTTCAACTTTTCTTTTTAAATAAGCAATGGTAGTGTCTGTAATTTTCTGAAGTAACAAATGCGCCGCTTCCGGTTGCTGGAAGCAGAAAGATTTGGCAATATCAAAAGCCTTGCTTCCTTTTCCTTCTACGCAATAGCAAAGAATCGTCCACGGTGAACCTGCAAAACCGATCAAAGGAATTTCGTTGTCTAATTTTTGTAAAGTAAGCTCAATCGCATCAAAAACGTAACCTAAAGTATCATTCACATCCGGAACGACTACATTTTGTACATCTTCCATCGTTCTGATCGGATTATCCAACCATGGACCTACATTTTCCTTCATTTTAAAATCAATTCCCATTGCCTGAGGAACTACCAGAATATCAGAAAATAAAATTGCAGCATCCAAAGGATATCTTTTGATGGGCTGAACTGTAATTTCAGAAGCCAGTTCCGGAGTCTGACATCTTGTGAAGAAATCGTACTTGTCGCGAAGTGCAATAAATTCCGGTAAATATCTTCCTGCCTGTCTCATCATCCAAACCGGCGGTCTTTCTACAGTTTCGCCACGAAGGGCTTTTAAATATAGGTCGTTTTTAATCATATCTTTTAGTTGATCGTTGACGGTTTTTAGTAGATGGCTTATGAAAGATCTTTCACCAATCTGTTTTTTATGACCGACAATATGTTTAATAAAGTATTTTCCTGACTTGTAAAAATCTCAGAATTTGTATGTTTTCTTATCTCTTTAGAAGTGGTTTCACCTATCGAAAAAAGGATGGCATTTTCTAAAGAATTATTTTTCGCAAAACTACGAACTCCGCTCGGGCTAAAAAAAACTATCGCATGATATTTTTCATGTATCACAGGATTAAGCGCTTCGGTCTCATAAACAGTGACTTTTTTATACGAAATATTCTGCAGCGGAAGCTCTTTGTCTAAAACATCCAATGCCAAATTTCCGCAAAAATGAATGAATTTTTCGTGAACGCAGTTTTCAATAATAAATTGAGACAATATTTCTGCGTTTTTCAGAACCTTGAATGTTCCAAAACCGTTTTTACGAAGTAATCTACAGAAATGTCATTTCCTAATTTTTCGGAGATGTATTGCCGGTCTACATTTTTGGTGAATAAGATTTTCATTATCTGTTGCGTTAAAAAAAACTGAAGAGCAGATGTTTATTTTATTAAAAAAACTTGTCAGCAAAGTTACGAACAATGTAACCGAATATGATTTATTTGTCTGTTTTTTTGATGCTTCTCTTAATTTCGGAAAGTCTGCAAATTTTTATAAAAAAACAGCAAACCAAGATTATCGATTTGCTTGTTTATATTTATTGTTTTATTCCTTTAAAAATTTTTTACTGAATATTTTTTTGTTGCTCATTTCTATACGAATTACATACGCACCGGCAATTAACCCGGAAGTAGAAATAGGATTTTTCCATTCTTCCTGCGGAACGGTTGCGATAAGGTCACCATTCATTCCATAAATCTGAACGCTAAGAATGTCTGCAGATTGAGATTCACACATGTCGATATGAATATATTCTTTGGCCGGACTCGGATAAATTTTAATGTCTTTTTCTGAACATCCTTCTTCGATTGCTTCAGCTAATAAGGTTTTGTTGTTGAAAATACGTAATATATCGTCATTTCCAAGGGAAACCAGTTCCAGGTCATTGTCATTATCAAGATCGGCTAAAAGTAATCCGTGTCCATGTTTTTCAACCTCTGTATTCTCCATATCTAATGTGAGTCTACTGAAGTTGCCATTGATGTTCAGCGGATCTTTTATAACTTCAAAACTGTTTTGATTTGGCGCATAAAATCTGTTATGGGTTACAAAATCTTCTTCTCCGTCATTGTCAACATCTCCCCATACTGCCTTTTGTAAAAAATAGCCGAGAAAACCTCCGCCTCCACCAAAGGAAGGTCCCTGAAAATCTGCTGAGGTTCCAAAATGAGGAGTCTGCGGCTCGGAGTAGGCTACCTTTACGCTTTTACTATGTATATCATCAATGAAAAGGAGATCTTTATGATGGTCTCCGTTTACATCTTTGATCCAGTAAGTAAACCGTTCATTAACAGTGTTTTGCATGTCCGAAGAAATTATCTGTACTTCAGCTGTAAATGTTTTGTCGACATTCTGTATCCAGCTGTTCATTCTTTCCTTGTTGTTGGCTGCTCCGTCTGTAGAAAAACTTATAACATCATGCCGATTATCTCTGTTGAGATCAAGGATAAAAAATACAATATTGTAGCCATGGTCTGGCTGATGAAAATCTGTTCCTGTAATAGTTGCCGAACTCGATTTGTTGAAAGTATTCCCAAGATTTTCAAAAACATGCAGGGTGACTACTGCGGCAGATCCTGAACTTATATTGACGATGTCGAGATCCCCGTCTTGATCAATATCATTAAACTTACCCTTTGCGCCATGTACTCCGGTTGGTAAAGTGTGAGCAAGCGTAAAGGTGAAGTCGCCGTTTCCGTTGTACAGCCGCATTCCGTTTGCCCAAAAATCAGCAACCAGAATATCTGCAAAGCCGTCTTTGTTGTAATCGGCAGCATCACATATGAAAGATGAGTTTCCGGGATGTGCAAAAGCTGTAGTCAAAGGGATGAGATTTGATGATCCGTTACCTGAAAAAAAGATAGGTTTTGAGTTGAACTGGATAAAACCGGATTGATTCAAAGGTAAATCTCCGTCGACAACGACGTCCATATTGCCATCATTGTTAAAGTCAGCAGCGATCATTTCTGCAGGCTTATCATTTGCTAAGTTTTTGTGAAAAGGAACTTCAATAATATTGTCTACACTAAACTGCGCAAAAAAATGTCCTGCAAAAAAGACAGATAAAAAAAGTAGAGTTTTATTCATAATATTATAATTGTTTAAATTAAATGACAAATTAATAACAAATATAATAAAAAAATGAATTTTTAACACAAAACAAGAGGTTGTATTAAGATTAATATTTTTTAAATTTAATTTAGTGATTAAATTAATAAAACACCAGAATTATATTTAAATAATGTAAAATATAATGGAAAATAAGAATTAAGGTTTATCTTTTAAATTTAAATCATCAATCAATACCCTTACTTTTTTCATAAAGTCTTTTCCCGGATCTTCTTTTCCTGTGAAATATTTCGGGTCAGATTCTTTCCATAATTTAGAATTTCTGAAAGCCCCGTATTCAGAATGACCGATGAGGTATTCGATCTTGTATTTTTTTGTTAAATATCTTACCAGCTGTGCGTTGGCTTCAACCTGTTTTTCGGTAAGCGGTTGTTTTTTGCTCCCGATATTTTCAATTCCGATGGCGCAATAATTTAATCCGATCGTGTGTCTTGCAAACCGAGTTGGCTCCATCAATTGATAAATGGTTCCGTCGCGGTCGATGATGTATTGTGAAGAAACATTTAAGGTACTTTGTTTTTTTAAAGTATTTCTCGCACTTTCAAGATGGGTTTTATTGAAATATTTAAAGTTGCTTTCTACGGTTCCTCCCGCTGTGTAGTGTAAAACGATTATTTTCGGAACAATCGTCGGCGTTTTTTGAGTTAAACCGTGATGTTCTTTTAGATATTCCAGACTTAATTTAATTCTTTCCGCAGAATAATTGATGGGCTTTTCAATGATCTTTAAATCTGAGTTTTGCGCCGGAACAAAATTTAAAACAAATAAAAAGAAAACAAAAATTACCTTTTTCATGATAAAATTATTTTGAATACTGGTAATGTCCGGTAATTGTAAATTTAAATAAACAATCTTCTAGAACTTGCCCTGCTCCGATGTTATGTACAATTAAATATCTTTTTCCGTCTGCAGATTTTTTATTCACAACAATTCCGATGTGCGTTAAATTTCCGGGAAGAAGCCAGGTTACAATATCTCCCGGAACGTAAGAAGCAGGGTTTTGATCTGCTGGTTTTGATTTACCAAATTTCGCAAAGAAAACTCTTAGGTTTGGAACTCTTCTGTGGTCGATATTCGTATCCGGTCTTTTTAAACCCCAGTTTTTAGGATATTTAGAAAAATTCTTCTTCATATCTTCATGCACTTCCTTTTGAAGATCAATCCCTAATTTTCTGTAAGCTCTTATTACGACGTCTGTACAAACGCCTTTGTCAGCCGGAACATCGCCATTCGGGTATTTGATCGTGAAATAAGCAGGGTCGTAAGTAACTTTATCTTTCGTTAAACTTAAAGCCGCATCAGATAATTTTTGTGCAAACTGATTCTGAGCATTCGCAATAAAAATAAAAAACAGAAAAATGAAGATTGAAAAGAACTTTTTCATCGGCTTAAAATTTAAAATTGAAAAACAGTTCTGTAAAGTTCAAAAATTAATTTTAAACATGAAGATTCTTGAAGCATAAAGAAATGTTAAGATTCAGAAAATCTTAATTTTGCCTAAAACCTAAATCTGACTTTTAATTTCCGCCATCAATTCTTTACCCCCGTTTTCCAAAACGATATTGGCAAACTTTTCACCAAAATTTTCTTCTTCATTGTATTCAAAACTTTCGYCGGTTGCGATATAGTTTTTCCCGTCAAGCGAGCAAAGAGCAGCTTTAAACCTGATTTGGTTTTCAATTTTTTCGGCAAAAGCCCCGATTGGTGCAGTACAACCGCCTTCAAGAGTGCTCAGGAAATTTCTTTCGATTTCTACACAGATTTGGGTCTGTTTGTGGCTGATTTTCTTCAGGATATCGTTAATTTCTTTTTTATCGGAATGTCCGGCAACGGCAACCACACCTTGTGACGGCGCAGGAATCATGAACGGAATAAATTCGTAATCGATATCCATTTTCATTCTTTTAATTCCGGCAAGAGATAAAATGGTCGCATCAAAATCTTGCTCTTCAAGCTTCTGAAGCCTGGTCTGAATATTTCCTCTGATGTCAAAAAATTCTGTGTCAGGATAATTCTTAAGCCAGAAAGCCCTTCTTCTTAAACTGCTTGTTGCCAGTTTAAGCTCATGAAATTCTTTATTGATTGCCGATTTTCTTTTAATTAAAACATCCTGCGGATGATCTCTTTCAAGATAAGCAACGATTTCTATGTTTTCGGGTAATTTTGTGGGTACGTCTTTTAGGGAATGCACCGCAATATCAATTTCATCATTAAGCAATGCAATGTCAAGATCCCTTGTGAAAACCCCTGTAATTCCTAAAGAATAAAGAGGCTGGTTGAGATTTTTATCACCTGAAGAAACGATCGGGACGATCTCTGTAAGATAATTAAGGTTTTGCAGATGTCTTGCCACTTCTCTTGCCTGCCAAAGTGCAAGTGCAGAATTTCGGGTTCCTATTCTAATGCTTTTCATTGAATTCGTTATTGGGTTGTTCAACTAAAATTTCGTGCATTAATTTACTAATTTCTTCGGCTTTTAAAGGATTATCGATAATATATTTTGCAAAACGGTTGGTTATTTTCTGGATCATCTTGTCAGAAAGCTCCATGTCGTTGATATTGATGTACTTATTTTTTCTGTAAAAATTATGCATTTCGTTGCGTTCCATATTTTTTAGCACCGCTTTAAAATGATGGATGTTTGGCGCCAGTTTTCTCTTTTTTTCCCACTCCAGGAAGTCTTTGGTCATTTCTTTAATAATAACTTCGGCTTTTGGGATCTCTTTTTCTCTTTGCTGAATCGTCTCCTGAATTTGCTTTGAAAGCTCATCAACATCGATTAATATAACATTTTCAGCTTCTGAAACATTTTTATCAACATTATGAGGAATCGAAAGATCAATAATTAAAATTTCTTTTCCGGTTTTTAAATGAGATTTGTTGATGATTGGCGTTTTTGCTCCCGTTGCAACAATTAAAATATCGGTGTTTTCTAATTCCTTTTCAAAATCATTGTAATCAATATTAGGGATATTATATTTTTCGGAAATTTTGGCGGCTTTCTCCTGGGTTCGGTTAGCGATTTTTATTTTAGGCTGATAAACGTGCTTTACTAAATTTTCAACAGTATTTTGACCAATTTCACCAACACCGAGAAGAAGAATGTTTTTTTCGGTAATTCTTTTCTGATTGTTTAAAATGTAATGAACGGCTGCGTAAGATACAGAAGCAGCTCCGTTTGAAATTCCCGTTTCGTTTTTTATTCTTTTTGAAATCTGAATGGCAGAGTTAATCGATCTTTCTAAAAAAGGATTGGAGTTTTTTCTTTCTTTTTTAAATCTTGCATACGCCTTCTTAATTTGCCCGATGATCTCAAAATCTCCGATAATCTGGCTTTCCAGTCCTGCTGAAACCCTGAAGAGATGCTGCAACGCTTCTTCTTTTGTGAAAATATTGGCAAAACGTAAAAAATCTGAAAAATTTACCCCGATCGATTTGCAGTATTCTTCGGCAACCAAAAGATAATTGGGCGAGGTGGTATAGATCTCGGTTCTGTTGCATGTGGAAACCACAAACGCGTCCCCTAAATTCTCATCATGAATTCGGGTGACAAAGTTTTTAATATTGTCATCAAAAAAAGCAAATTTCCCCCTCGTTTCTACATCAGCTTTTTCGTAACTGATCGATAACACGGCAAAATTTGATGTCTGATGTATATTGGAATACTGTATCATAAGCAACCGCAAATTTACATAATTTTTAGCTATTGGGTCTGTGAAAGTCTGTATGATAATTATCGTAAAAAGCTATAAATATCCCAACGAGACGCAATTTAGAATGTATATAAACAAGATCAACTAGGTTTATGTACTGTGCAAATTTTAATAAAAATTTAACCAAATTATCTATCCTATAATATTTTTTAGTAGCCTTAAATTTATATATTTGTAAACTTAAATCAAGGAGAAAATTATGAGTTTATTCGATATGTTTACGCAAGAAATTGCGATAGACCTTGGAACTGCCAACACGCTTATCATCCATAATAATAAAATTGTTATAGATCAGCCCTCTATCGTTGCAATAGAGCGTTCTACAGGAAAGCCGATTGCTGTTGGTGAACAGGCAAAACATATGCAGGGTAAAACCCATGAAGATATAAAAACCATCCGTCCTTTGAAAGACGGGGTTATTGCAGATTTCCATGCTTCGGAGCACATGATCAAAGAATTTATCAAAAAAATTCCGGGAATCAAAGGGAGATTTATTCAGCCGGCTTTAAGAATCGTAATCTGTATTCCTTCAGGAATTACGGAAGTTGAGAAAAGAGCGGTACGAGATTCTGCACAAAAAGTAAACGCAAAAGAAGTACGTCTGATTTACGAGCCAATGGCTGCTGCAATAGGAGTTGGTATTGATGTGCAAAAACCTGAAGGTAATATGATTATCGACATAGGTGGCGGTACTACCGAGATCGCTGTAGTTGCTTTGGGAGGTATTGTTTGTGATAAATCTGTGAAAATTGCAGGTGATGTATTTACTAACGATATTGCCTATTTCTTAAGAACACACCACAATTTATATATCGGAGAAAGAACTGCTGAAAGAGTGAAAATTGAAGTAGGTTCTGCAGTTGAAGATTTAGACGTTGATATCGACGATATTCCGGTACAAGGTAGAGATCTTATTACCGGTAAACCAAAAGAAATTATGGTTGGCTATAAAGAGATCGCTCGTGCTTTAGATAAATCAATTATCAGAATTGAAGATTCTGTAATGGAGACTCTTTCTCTTACACCGCCTGAATTGGCTGCAGATATTTATAAAACAGGTATTTATCTTGCAGGTGGTGGTGCTTTACTGAGAGGTCTTGCAGACAGATTACACAAGAAAACAGGATTACCAGTTTTCGTGGCAGAAGATCCTTTGAGAGCGGTTGTTCGCGGAACGGGTATTGCACTTAAGAATATGGATAAATTCAATTTCTTAATTAAATAATTTTAACTTTTTACGACTTTTTATCTGAATGGGATTTTTGCTGAGATTATTTTCTAAGAATGCTCTTTTTGTATTCTTTATTTTCCTGCAAATTATTGCTCTCATTTTGATATTCTCTAAAAATGCCATGCAGCAATCATGGCTTGCAGGGCAGACTGCGGCTTTCAATTCGTGGGTTTCCGGAGGGATTGATGAAGGTGTTTCTTATCTTAAATTAAAACAGGTTAACGAAGATCTTGTTGCCCAGAATAAGGCTTTAATGGGCGAGCTTTACGGGAAACAGGGTACTGCAAATCCGCAATTCAGAAGAGTGCACGATACTTTGGGAGGCGGTCAGATCTATACTTTTGTAGATGGCGAAATTGTTTTTAACAGTATCAACAGAAGAAACAATTACTTTACGATCAACCGTGGTACAAAAGACGGAGTTTATCCGCAAATGGGTGTAATGGCTCCGAAAGGAATTGCCGGAATTGTTATTAATTCTACCGAAAGTTACGCTTTGGTACAATCTGTTTTGAGTGTTAATAAAATCAGGATCAATGCTGCATTAAAAAATTCAGGTTATTTCGGAACATTAACATGGAAAGGAGATAACTCACGTGTGATGCATTTGGCAGATGTGCCAAAATATGTTTCTCTGAAAATTGGGGATACGATAGAGACCGACGGTAAATCGGCGATTTTTCCTAAAGGAGTTATGATTGGTAAGATTGCGGGTTACACCGTAGATAATAAAACAGGGTTTTGGGATATTTCTGTAGAATTAAGTGAAAAAATGGGAGCTTTAAACAAAGTTTACGTTGTTAAAAATCTTAAAAAAGCTGAGGTTCAGAAAATTCAGGATACCATGCAGGCTGTAATAAAGAAAGAAAATGATTAGCAGAACCGTATTTACAGATCTTTTGATCATGGCTTTTCTTGTTGCATTACAGATTTTTGTACTGAACAGGATTACGTTGTTCGGTAAATTCACGCCGGTTTTGTATCCCGTTTTTGTCATGTTTTATCCTTTCTTCAGGAATAGATTTCAGTTTTTGGCCTTAAGCTTTCTGATCGGTTTGTCGATTGATGCCTTTTTGTATTCTTGGGGAATTAATGCTTTGGCAACTACTATGATCGCTTATTTCCGTACGTTGATTTTCCGTACGTCTACAGATACTTCCACAGATTTCTTTTCATTTCAATCTTTGCAATGGTCACAGTTTTTACTGTTTTTGTTCTCAAGTATCTTTCTGCATCAGCTTTTGGTGCAGTATATCGAGTTTTTTAAATTCAGCAGAATTTTTGAAATCTTACTTAATGTGTTGGTAACTAGCGGAATTTCCTTTATATTTATCATAGTTTACGCATTAATTTTTAAAATCAAACAGAAAGTTTGAACGCACGCCATATAAAAATCTTAACGATTCTCATTGTCATTGCTCTCATTTTTGTAGCAAGGCTTTCTTATTTGCAGCTGTTTACAGACCGTTATGCGCTCAATGCAGCCAATACTTCCATCAAAACCGAATATATCATTCCGCAACGCGGCGTTATTTTCGACAGAAACGGAAAAATTATGGTAGGAAACCAGCCTGCTTATGAAATTTCTTTTACCCAGGCTTTGATGAAACCTGATTTTGATACTTTGGCTTTCTGTAGTTTAATGAAAATTGACAAGAGAGATTTCATTAAAAGAATTAATTTAATTAAAGCAGAAAAATATTATTCCAGACTCACTCCGATGACTTTTATTAAAGATCTGAGCAGAGAAGAGATTGCAAGAGTTCAGGAGATTATTTTCAAATATCCGGCTTTCAGTATTGTTCAGCGTCCGCAGAGACAGTACGAAGTTTCTACTTCCGGAAACCTTTTAGGATATACAAGTGAAGTAAACGACAGAGAAATTAAAAAAGACTCTACTTATTATCTTCCGGGTGACCTTATTGGTAAAACAGGTATTGAAAAAGCCTACGAAAAAGAGCTTCGTGGTGTAAAAGGAATAAAATATATTCAAAAAGACATTAAGCTCAGAAATGTAGGACCTTACAAGAATGGTTCTTTAGATAAAGACGTTATCACCGGAAAAGATATTACTTTAACGATTGATTACGATCTTCAGAGAATGGCTGAAGAAATGCTCGTTAATAAACACGGCGCTATCGTAGCTTTAGATCCTAATAATGGCGAAGTTTTAGTCTCGGCAACCGGACCGGATATTGATCCCAACCTTTTTACCGGACCTAATAAATCTAAAAACCTTTATGCACTTTCAAAAGATACAATTTATGAAAATAAACCAACTTTTGACCGTGCTTTACAGGCAGGATATCCTCCCGGATCTACTTTTAAATTATTGACGGCTTTAGCTGCAATGCAGATGGGCGTGATGGATGAAAAAACAATTTTCCCTTGCGGTGGCGGTTTTTATTATAAAGGTAAAAGAATTAAAGGTCACGGTGGAGCAGATCCTTTGATTCCTTCCATTCAGGTTTCGAGCAACTGTTTCTTTACCTATGCTTTTATTGCTATCATTAAAAAATATCCGGGAAATCCGTCTAAAGGTGTTGATGAATGGAAAAAAATCATGAGCAGCTTTGGGGTTGGCGAATTTCTGAATAACGATTTTGCGGTTGGTGCAAAAGGAAGAATCCCTTCCGGAGATTTTTATGAAAGAAGATTTAAGGCAATTATCAAAGCAAACGGTTCTACCAGAACAGATTACAAAAACTGGGACGAAATGTCAACCGGAGCCATTTACAACGGAATGGGACAGGGTGATGTTTTGGTTACGCCTATTCAGCTGGCTAATTATGTAGCAGCAATTGCCAACAGAGGTTGGTATTACACACCACATATTGTAAAATCAATTGACGGAAGACCAAATCCTGATCCAAGATTCAAAAAAAAGCACCAGACCTTGGTTGATCCAAAACATTTCGGGCCTGTTTTAAAAGGTATGGAAGCGGTAGTTTTAAACGGAACTGCAAGAGGATTAAAATCAAGCGACTTTACTCAGCTTGCAAAAACCGGAACGGCACAGGTTCCGCAAGGAAAAGATAATTCGATCTTTGTTTTGATTGCTCCTGCAGAAAAACCAAAAATTGTGGTGGTTGCTGTAATGGAACATGCCGGATTCGGAGCAACCTGGGCTGGACCTGCTTGTACAGTAATTGCCGAAAAATATATTACCGGAGATCTTAAACGTGAACATCTTTACAAAAAAATGATCACATCGAGTTTCATGCCCGAATATAAAAGACAATGGATTGCCGACCTGAAAAGGAAAGGTTTGTATAAAGAACCAAAACCGGATTCTTTAAAGCTTAAAAGAATGCAGGACAGCCTGAATCTTGTGAAAAAAGCAAAAGAAAAACTGCAAAAAGCCCAAAATGTAAAACCTCAAAAACCTGTAAAACCATGAAGTGGACAGAAGGAATAGATAAATTAGGTCTTGGGTTGTATTTTTTGCTTTGTGTATTTGCAATAGCCAATATTTACAGTGTAGATGAAGGTTTAGGTAAAAAGCAACTGATCTTTTTCGGGATTTCAATTTTTGTAGGATTAATTATTTTCTTCAGCAGAAGCAAATTTTTCGAAAATATGTCGGGGATCATCTATATTGGCGGAGTTTTAATGCTTGCCGGTCTTCATGTTTTCGGAACAGAAATTCTCGGGCAGAAAAACTGGTACAAATTCGGGAGCTTTACCATGCAACCGGTAGAATTTTCAAAAATCGGCACGGCTTTAATGCTGGCAAATTATGTTTCAGGAGCAGATTTTGATCTTAAAAATAGGAAGTCATTATTAACCGCTTTGGCAATTATTGGTATTCCTGCTGTTGTTGTATTGTCGATTCCCGATGTTGGGTCGCTCCTTGTTTTTACTGCGTTTTTTATTGCATTATACAGAGAAGGTCTTTCCGGGAAATTATTTTTAATAGGAGGACTTTTCGGTGCGGTATTTCTTATCGCAAATTATCTGAATGATCCGTTGAAATGGAGTTTATGGTATTTCACTGTTTTTATTATTTTCATCGGTCTTTTGTGGTTTTTGTTTAATGCGGCTCTTCTTCGTAAAAATATTTATAATCTGTTGCCTGGAGTAGGAGTTGTTCTTTTACTGGCGGCTTTATCATTTGTTTCGCCCGTTATTTTTGATAAATTACCAAAACATCAGCAGGAACGGGTAGAGGTTTTATATAAAGGTGAAAAAGAATTTCGGGACACTTCTGGGTATAACTTGTTGTATTCAAAAACAGCGATCGGTTCCGGAGGAATGTTTGGCAAAGGATTCCGTGAAGGTTCTGTAACGCAGGGGAAATTTGTTCCGGAGCAGGAAACCGATTATATTTTTTGTACCGTAGGTGAAGAATGGGGCTTTGTAGGAAGCGTAGTTCTGGTTTTTGCTTACATGGTTTTCATTGGTCGGATTTATTATCTCGCAGAAAAGCAGAAATCGGTATTTAACAGGGTTTTCGGGTATTGCTTTGCATCTATTCTCCTGATGCACTTTTCGATCAATTTAGGCATGGTTATGGGCTTGTTTCCGACCGTTGGGATTCCGTTGCCTTACTTCAGTTACGGAGGAAGTTCTTTGCTTGCCTTTTCTATGATGACTTTTATTTTCTTTAAACTTCATTACGCAGATAAAAACAGTTTGGTTTAAAGATGGAAGTTAGATGTTGGATGATGGACGTTGACAAGCTTTCTTCAAATTTTTTTATATTAAATCTGCTCCATCTGCAAAATCAGCGAGAGGCCTATTTTTGAGCCTCAAACAATTAATTCTAAAATTAAATAACGATGATGAGAGAAGCTTATATCACTGACGAAAATTTTGAAAACATTGATTTCACTCAGAAGTCTTTAGATTTAGGCGAATACGAAAACTGTACTTTCCAAAACTGCAATTTTGAGTACGCTGATTTTTCACATTTTAAATTTACTGATTGCGAATTTATTGACTGCAATTTAAGCATGACCAAATTGGCAGGAACTGCTTTYCGTGACGTTATTTTTAAAGATTGTAAAATGTTCGGAATGCATTTCGACGATTGCAACGAATTTGGAATGTCTTTCAGGTTTGAAGGATGCGCTTTAAATAATTCTGTTTTTTATAAAACGACGATTAAAAGAACGTTATTTAAAAATTCTAAACTAATTGAAGTTGATTTTGCCGAATGTGATCTGTCTAATTCTGTGTTCTCAAATTGTGATTTTAGCGGAGCAACATTCGAAAGAACCAATTTAGAAAAAACCGATTTGAGAACTTCTTTCAATTATACCATTAATCCTGAATCTAACAAGCTTAAAAAGACCAAATTTTCACTTTCTGAAATTCACGGGCTTCTTCGACAGCTTGATATAGAAATTGATAAAAACAGTTAATTTAATTCATACTTCTACAGATTATATTTCATTTCAAACGCAAAGTTTTTATTTAAATAATTTAGATTTTAAGGAGCAAAGAATTGCGACAAGTCGCTGATTAAGCAGGCTTCATTAGATCATTTAAACTTTGCGTTAAAAATTTATCAGTGTTTTTGAAATAGATTTGTAAAAAATTAAAGCCATCAAAATCTGATGGCTTCATTTATATAATCAATTATTTAAGACTAAAAACTAGTAGATGCTAAGTTGTTGTAATTTTCTCCGTTCTCGTTGATTACTCTTTTGGCAAACCTGTATTTTGGTCCCCAGTAAGAATCATTCAGTGATGAGATCATTACCCCTTTTGATGTGGCTGCATGTATAAACTTTACTTCACCTTCTTCTGTTACATCTTCTACAATTCCTACGTGAGAAATTCTTTTTCCGTGAGAAAAGAAAATTAAATCTCCTTTCTGAAGGTTTTCTTTATCGATCGCTTCACCTTCCTGAGACTGAGATGCTGCTACTCTTGGTAATGTAAGACCTGCTGCAGCTCCGAAAACCGATAGTACAAATGCTGAACAGTCGATCCCGTTTCTTGTTGTTCCCCCGTATCTGTAAGGAGTTCCAAGGTAAGTCTGAGCTTCTGCCAAAATATTATCAATGGTCTTATTATGTTTGATCGCTTTTGCGATTTCAGAATTTTTTAAAGAATTTTTTGCGTTTGCCAGCACCGCTGCTTTTTCAGAAATGAAAGAGTTGATTAACAACTTTTTATCATTCTCTATCTTAGTATCTATTGCAGCAAGTTTGGCATCTGTTTTGTATTCTTTAGTGTAAGTTGCTGGTTTTGAAACTACATAGTTTGTAACACATGATTGTAACGAGATAGTAGACACAAATGCAACTAAATAAAACAAAACTCTTTTCTTCATATAAATTTGATTATCCGTGTTAAAAAGGTATATTTATTTTTCTAAAGCAATACAAAAGTAGATATTCCTTATAAAAGGAGCCTGATATGATAATTGTCAGCTTCTTGATTTAACACATTTTAACATAATGCTTTGTTATGTTAAAGAAAAACAAACCGCTATCTCCCTTTTTTCGTGGAGTAGCGGTTTTTTTTATTAAGATTTTTTAACAAAATTGATCAACTTTCCTTTATTCATCGGATTTTATACATTTTAAAAACTCTTAAAAGGCTATTAACAAATTATAAAAAAAGTTCCCCGGAAACCAGGGAACCTTCACTAATATGGAACTTTACAGATGTTATCTAGTAAATAACATTTCTCTATATTTCGTCATTGGCCAAAGCTCATCATCCACCATCATTTCAAGATCGTCAGAAGCATCTCTGATTACGTCAAATAAAGGCTTTACTTTGTTGCAGTAGTCTTCTGCCTGCGTCTGACTTTCGGTTACAGCTTTTGCCGCTTCTCTTGCTGCGATAAGGTCTTCAACCCCAACTTTAATTGCTGAAACATTTTCAGAAATGCTTGCAATTAAGCTCATTTGCTCTTTCGCCAGTGTTTTAAATTCTTTATCTCCGAAGATTTCTTTAAGACCTTTTACGTTCTCAATTAATCTGTTCTGATATTTTAAAGCTGAAGGAATAATGTGGTTTCTTGCGATGTCACTCAAAACTCTTGCTTCGATATCAATAACCGTAGAGTATTTTTCTAATTTGATTTCGTTTCTCGCCTCAACTTCTCTGTGTGTGAAAACTCCGATTTCTTCGTAAAGATCCAAGAATTTCTGATCCATTTCTTGCTTAAGCGCTTCCGGAGTGGTTTTTAAATTATTTAAACCTCTCTTTTCAGCTTCTAAAGCCCAGTCTTCAGAATATCCGTCACCTTCAAACATGATGTTTTTACACTGCTTGATGTATTCTCTCAATACATTAAAGATGGCTTCGTCTTTTTTAAGACCTTTTTCAATTAAAGCATCAACTTCTTTTTTGAAATCGTTTAATTGTTTTGCAGCGATTGTATTCATTACTGTCATAGATTCAGCACAGTTTGCTGCAGAACCTACTGCTCTGATCTCGAATTTGTTTCCTGTAAATGCAAACGGAGAAGTTCTGTTTCTGTCGGTGTTATCCAACAAGATTTCAGGGATTTTTCCAACTACATTTAATTTAAGATCTGTTTTTTCGTCCGGTGAAAGTTTACCTTCCGTTACTTTTTCAAGCTCTTCCAAAACTCTGAATAACTGGCTTCCGATAAATACAGAAATAATTGCAGGTGGAGCTTCGTTTGCGCCTAATCTGTGGTCGTTACTTGCAGATGCGATACTTGCTCTTAAAAGATCTGCATATTCGTGAACTGCTTTAATGGTATTAACGAAGAATGTTAAGAACTGTAAGTTTTTCTTAGGATTTTTTCCCGGGCTTAGCAAGTTTTCACCTGTGTCAGTCGCTAAAGACCAGTTGTTGTGCTTTCCGCTCCCGTTTACTCCTGCGAATGGTTTTTCGTGGAATAAAATATGGAAATGGTGTCTGTGTGCAATTCTCGCCATTACGTCCATCAACAAAGAGTTGTGGTCAACAGCAACGTTTACTTCTTCAAACATCGGAGCAAGTTCAAATTGGTTTGGAGCTACTTCGTTGTGTCTTGTTGTTACAGGAATTCCCAGTTTCATACATTCAACTTCCAATTCTTTCATGAAGTTCATTACTCTTGTAGGAATTGAACCAAAATAATGGTCATCCAATTGCTGTCCTTTTGCAGGAGAGTGTCCTAATAAAGTTTTACCAGTTAAAACTAAATCCGGACGAGATTGATACAATGCTGAATCAACCAGGAAATATTCTTGCTCCCAACCTAAAGTAGGAGTTACTTTTGTTACATTTTTATCAAAATACTGCATTACGTTGGTTGCAGCTTCGTCTACAGCATTCAAAGCTCTTAATAAAGGAGCTTTGTAATCTAAAGTTTCTCCCGTGTAAGAAATAAAGATTGATGGAATACATAAAGTAGTTCCCATAATAAACGCCGGAGATGTAGGATCCCAAGCTGTGTAACCTCTCGCTTCGAAAGTATTTCTGATTCCTCCGTTCGGGAAAGAAGACGCATCCGGCTCCTGCTGAATCAATAAGTTTCCGCTGAATCTTTCGATGGCTCTTCCTCCTTCGATTGGAGTGAAGAAAGAATCGTGTTTTTCTGCAGTACTTCCTGTTAATGGCTGAAACCAGTGAGTATAGTGCGTTACACCTTTGCTCATTGCCCAGTCTTTCATCGCTACAGCTACCTGATCTGCAATGTGTCTTTGGATTTTAGTTCCTTTTTTCATCGCATCCAAAATGGATTGGAATGCCWCTTTCGTCAAATATTCTCTCATGGTTTCTTCAGAGAAAACATTTTGACAGAATAGTTCAGACAATTTCACAGGAACTTCGATAGAATTATCTTTTCTAAAGTCCTTAAATGGTAAAGTTTCTAACGCTTTGAATCTTAAAGTTGACATATTGGGTTTGATTTTACTCTGCAAATCTACAAAAAATATAGTTTAAAAATAAAATACCCCCTAATTTTTTATGATGGTATTTTGTAAAATTAATCTAATTTAAGATAATTGCTGTTTTTTTTTAGGGGGAGCTATCTTTTTTATGAATTTTTATTTGTCGCAGATCATTGTGTTTGAAAAAGTGTCAGGAAGTAGGAAAACGATATATCGAAAACGGTTACTTTATATGTTTATTTTAATATGAATAAAAATTATTCTTGATTTCTTTCTCTTTATCCCGATAAATAGTATTTTTAAAAAGCCTTGATCGGCTAACTAAATATTAAGGCGAAATATGTAAGTTTCTGAAAATAAATTAATTAAAAAATTAAAAATATTTTTCGTAACTTGCGAGACTTTTTATAAAAATTTTAATATATGACAAATTCTAGAGCAAGAGAAACCACCGAGGCAATTGAAAGACTATACATATCTATGAGACACCTGTTTTATAGAGGTTTTTTCAAGCCAAGCGGAGTTTCGGGAGAAAGCATTAGAAGTTTGTTGAAGACGATCAATCCGGAAATTTACGGTACCATGAGCATTCCAAGCAAATTGGAATTGGATGGTTTGATGTATGTTTTAGACAGGCTTCCAGAAGGTATTGAAGAATGTGCTTTCATTCATCTTACATCAGATGAAGGTTTTGATAAAGGAAGTTTTGAGCCGATCGTTCCTAAAAAGAGAAGAAGAAACTGTTACCGAATCGATGAACATCAAATGAATATTGAAGTTCTTTTGGGCCGTTCAGAAATCTATGATATTCTTACGCATTTAACGTTCTTATTTATAGAAGCTGATAAAATCAGAAACCTTGCATTTATCCAGGATGAAAACTGGAAGCCGACAAGAGCTTTCAAAATCATCGAAGAAGTTGTAAAAGGCGAGAAAAAATTCAGCAGAAGAGAAAAAGAAGTGGCTTTGATTCATCTTTCTTCTTTAATCGGAAGAACTTTTGATGAAACGTTAAACGCTTACAACACTTTTGGCGATGACGAAAATCCGGACAGATTATTTAAGATCATTTATCATTTAGGTAAAGTAAGTCTTGAAGATGCAAAGCAAAGCCGTGAAAGAGAAATTTATTTCTCTGCAATTCTTAAAGAAAGAGTAGGGCATCACTATTTTGGTGAAAAATGGGCAAACAAAGTGAAAGAAGTTTTATTTGAAAACGATCTTCACATGAGACCGCTTCATATTATTTCTGCCAATATGCATTCTGTAAAAAACATGCTTTTTGGAAATGATGCTTTAAAGAAAAAACAATCTAAAGAAGTAGATTATAAGCTTTACGAAGAGATCTCAAACAAAAAAGATCTTCGTGAAAAAGTCTTAAAATACTCACTGGAGCAAGGTTTAATTTATATCGACGATAAAAGCGGAAGTAATATTGATGTTCAGATTATCGATTTAAGTAAAATTGATTTAAAAAATACACCATTCAGCAATGCTAAATTTAATGGTGATGATGTTGTTTTGGTTTTCGATTACGCTTTCGGTGAGCAGGCTTTTGAAGTAATGGATGAACTTTTAAGACCATTCGAACAAAAAGGTGAGGTATATATGATGAAGGTAAAATCAGTTTCTATCATGGGTAAAGCCGGAATTCTTGAAGGCGGAAAAGGTGATATTATGATTCCTACGTCTCATATTTTTGAAGGAACTGCCGATAATTATCCGTTTGAAAATGCTTTGAAAAAAGAAGATTTCGTAGATGACGAATTGCAGGCTTTCGAAGGACCGATGATTACCGTTTTGGGAACATCACTTCAGAACCGAGATATTCTTCAGTATTTTATGAACACTTCATGGAAGGCAATCGGACTTGAAATGGAAGGAGCACATTACCAGAAAGCAATTCAGGTAGCTTCTAAAATCAGACATCATATTTCCCCGGATTTATTTGTAATGTACGCCTATTACGCTTCAGATAATCCTTTGGAAACAGGTTCTACACTTTCTTCAGGAGGTTTAGGATTAACCGGAGTAAAGCCAACCTATCTGATTACTTTAAAAATCTTAGAGAAAATTTTACAAAGCGGAGCGAAAGAAACTTCTGCTAAGAAATAATCGTATGATTTCAAATATATGAACCTCAATGTTTTTCATTTGAGGTTTTTTATTTTTAACCACAAATAGCACAAATATTTTTCACGAATAACACAAAGTAATAGTGCCTATTTGTGCTTTTTTATTTGTGAAATTTGTGTTTAAATATGCTCAATATTACAAAAATTCTATGCTCAATCATCTGCGAAAATCTGTGAACTCTGCGGGAAACCAAAAATAATTATCTTTAGAAAAAACAAAACAATGAGCACAACATCACAATTAGCCAAAAGATTCAGGGAAGTTTTGCTGGATGGAAAATGGATTGCCAATACCAATTTTAAAGACCAGCTTGCAGATGTGACTTGGGAACAGGCAACAACGAAGATCGGTTCTTTGAACACGATTGCTATGCTCACTTTTCATATTGATTATTATATTGCAGGATTGGTCAATGTTTTTGAAGGTGGTGATCTGGAAATCAGAGATCAGTTCAGCTTTGATCTTCCTCCGGTTGAATCTCAGCAGCAATGGGAACAATTAGTAAATAAACTTTGGAATGATGCCGAAAAATTCGCCTCTTTATTAGAACAAATGCCCGATTCTAAAATGAATGAAGTTTTTGTTGATGAAAAATACGGAACTTATTTAAGAAATATTGACGGAATGATTGAGCATTCTTATTATCATTTAGGACAAATTACTTTGATTAAAAAACTGTTGAATTAAACACAAATGACACAAATATTTTTTCACGAATGACACAAAATAATAGTGCTTATTTGCGCCTTTCATTAGTGAAATTTGTGTTTAAATATATACGCAATCATCCGCGAAAATCCGTGAAATCTGTGGGAACTTATTTAACCATCACATGAAAGCCATATCTAAACCTCAACAAAACTCCTTCTTTGAAGCTTTTTCAAAAATTACTTACCTTTAGACAAATAAAAAATTACCAATGAAAAAATCGTTAATCATCCTTTTTGCGTTTGTTATTTCGCAGTTTCAGGCTCAGCAAAAAGCCTATTATCAGCAGGCTGCACAATATAAAATGGATATCGACGTCAATGCAGAAGAATTTACTTACAAAGGAACTCAGACCTTAAAATACCAAAACAATTCACCCGATGAACTCGATGTGGTGTATTTCCATTTATATTGGAATGCTTTTAAACCAAATTCGATGATGGATCAAAGAGTGGCAAGTCAGGGGAAAAACGGGGATTCCAGATTACAGAAAGACGGAGTTTCAAGGCTGGCTTCCATTCCTAAAAATCAGGAAGGCGCACAGAATATTCACTGGATTAAGCAGGATGGAAAGAATCTTAAATTCGAAATTCAGGAAACCATCATGAAAGTATATCTTGATAAGCCCATCAAAGCCAATTCGGAAACAACTTTCACCATGGAATGGGATGCTGTAATTCCGCAACAAATCAGAAGATCCGGAAGAAACAACCGCGAAGGAGTAGATATGACAATGACACAGTGGTATCCTAAGATTGCAGAATACGATTACGACGGATGGGCAACTTTCGATTATGTAGGAAGAGAATTTCACGCACCGTTTGCAGATTTTGAGGTTAATATTAAAATTAATAAAGATTATATAGTAGGAGCAGGAGGAACGCTTTTAAATCCTTCTGATGTAAAAGGGTATGATGCTTCTGCAAAAATTAAGGCTGATAAAAATAAAGCCACCTGGAAATGGACTGCCAAAAACATGCTCGATTTTGCCTGGGCTGCAGATAGAGATTATTCGGTAGAAAGTTTTGATGTTCCACAAGGTCCGAAAGTATATTTTGTGTATCAGAAAAATGATAAAACAAAAGCTTGGGGCGAAGCAAAACCTTATGTCACTAAATATTTCCAGATCATGAATTCTAAATTCGGGAAATATGCTTATCCTTCTTACGCCTTCATTCAGGGCGGTGATGGCGGAATGGAATACGGAATGTGTACGATGATTTTGGGTGAAGCAAAAAACATTGAAGATTTGATGGGATTGATGGCTCATGAAGGTTCTCATTCATGGTATCAGCAGATGTTGGCAACCAACGAACCTTTAAGACCATGGATGGATGAAGGGTTTACAAGCTACGCCGAAAGTTTGGTAATGCATCAGTTATTCCCGCCGAAAGACAATAGACCGAATGCTTTCGTTGAAAAAATTGATGCCTACAGAAATATTGTAAAAAGAGGAATTGAAGAGCCTGCAGTCTGGCTGGGTGATCATCACGATAACGGAACAGCATATAGTTTTGCAAGCTATGTGAAAGGTGAATTGTATCTGGTACAGTTAGGATACATTGTAGGAGAAGAAAATCTGGCTAAGATCATGACCGAATATTTCAAAGAATGGAGCATGAAACATCCTTCTGACAGAGACTTCCTGCATATTGCACAAAAAGTTTCGGGGATGGATCTGAAATGGTTCCATCATTACTGGATCAATACGATAAAAACCATCGATTACGGAATAAAAGACGTGCAATACGGCGATAAATCTACAACGATAACTTTAGTTAACAACAGCCAGGTTCCGATGCCTATTGATTTCAGCATACTTACAAATGATAACAAAATAGTAAATTATCACATTCCGTTAAATATGACTCATACCTGGAAAACCAAAGATACATTCGGTGAGTTTACTACTTTAAAATACTGGCCTTGGACGCAGAAAGAATATACTTTAACTGTTCCATACAATAAATCTCAGCTAAAAGTTTTAGGAATAGATTTCAGCGAAAGAATGGCAGATGTAAATCCTGAAGATAATTTTGTTGAAGTGAAGTAAATTGATAATATTGAAACATCGTCACTTCGAGTAGATTTTTGCAAAAAATCGTATTGAGAAGTTATTCCTAAAAGGTTTCAATATATTTTTCTTCATTTCATTATGAAAAACATTCAAGCTGATACAAGGATATCAAATATTAGCTGTAGAATAAACAAAATCCCCAAAGAATTTTTATTTGGGGATTTTGTTTTAATGATAATTAATTGTTGTTATAATTATCAATTTAGTATATTTTTGAGTTGTTTTAATGCGAAATTATTGTTGTTTTGTTCCAAACAAATTGCGGGGAACAAAACGCAAATTACTTTTGTCTCCAACAGTTTGTTTGGAACCTCCGTTAACTGTGTTTTGTTGCAAACGGCTTGTTTGAAACAAAAGTAAAAGTTGTTTAGTTATAAACATTTTGTTGGTAACTTCCGGCAAAGTTGTTTGCTTACAAACATATATTTTGATGTTCAAAATTTTCTTTCATATTAGTATATTTAAAAAAATTAACATGATGAAAAATTTAATGTTATTGGGCTTAGTGTTTTTCTCAGTTCAAGTCTTCTCGCAGAAAATCGTTAAAGAAGATTGTGAAAGATATTTAAAACAAACCGGGTTAAAATATCTGGAATGTGTTCATATTTTTGAAAAAACAGATCCTAAAGATAAAATCTATCAATTCTATAAATGGTCTGCATTTGGAAAAATAATTTTTACCAATGTTGAAAAAAGAAAATCAGGATATTTTTTGATTTCTCATGAGATTGCTCAACCGATTTATAATGAAAAAACTAACGAATTAGATTATCCGATTACCGTATGTGTGAATAGAAGACTTACGGAAAAAGAATTTAATGATTTCGAGAATGTTTTAAATAAAAATAAGTTTTGGGAGAAAAAAACGTATGATTTAAAAGTATTATGCACAGACGGATTCGGAATTGTTTTTCAGGCGCTTCATAATGGGGATTACAGAAATTATTCTAATGGTAATTGCCCACCGGAAAATGAATACCTGAATGTTCTTTACACTGAAATTAAGAAGATTTTAAAACTATAAATTACAATCATGAATACTTTTACTTATTCTATTTGCCATCCGGATAAAGAAGAAATCGAATACAAAAAAGAAATAATCTCGCCGAAGAATGTTTTAGAAATAGCAAAAAATTATCCTTGGATAGAGCAGTTGAAATTTTCAGACAGCTTAGGTCAAGAGTCGATATATTACAATCCTTCGCTAGATTTTACATGCGTTCAAAATCAGAGATCTTTTTGCTTAACAGCCGATTATAATAAAGAAAAAGTGTTGGAATTTTCTTTATGGTATAACAGACCTAAAAATGTGAAAATCTTTTTCGGGCTTTTGGGAAGAAAACAAAAAGTGGTTCTTGATGAAATTTGGTCAATCGACTTTCAGATGTCATTAGAATATCTTCAGTATTTTGTAGATGGAGAATATGAAAAAATTGAAAATCTTTTCATTAAAAAATAATTAGAATTTGCTATTTATCCCCACATTCAGTGATAAATTCTGTAACATTTTAAGCATTATCTTTACTAATGAATAAAAAGTAAACTATGTTTAAAAGATTTTTGAAGCTGGAGTGGAAAAGTTTTTTTCGGGGATCTTCACTGGGTTTAAACCTTGCGATGAAGATTTTCAGAACCATCGGGGTTTGTTTCTTTATTTTGTGGCTTGCCATGATGTCTTTCATTGCCTATTATTATGTGCAGGAAGAAATGGAGCAGGATCCTCTGAAAGTTATTTCACGTTTTATGATCATCGGCTGGGTGATCGATCTTGTTTTTAAATATCTGATCCAGCAGATTCCGACGCAGAATATCAAGCCTTTTCTTACGCTTAATATTCCTAAAAAAGTGGTTGTCAATTATACGTTGATTAAAACATTCCTCACTCCGCTGAGTTGGTTTAATTCTATATTTATTGTAACCTTCTGCGGAATTTTAGCTTTTAATGGTTACGGTTTTCTCGGAATTTTTACATGGTTTATAGGCGTTTCTTCACTGTTTTATCTTAATAATTTCATCAATCTTTTATTTAATGATAAAGAAAATGTGGCAATCGGTGTAGGAATTGTTATCGCTGCTTTTTCTGCCTTAAATTATTACGAAATTGTTCCCGTTTTATCTTATTCGGAAACGTTTTTTTATAATCTTTACGAGCGACCCTATTTTGCGGTAGTTCCTGTCATGCTTTTTTCAAGTCTTTGGAAAATTACATTTAATTATATTCAAAAAGGGTTTTATCTCGATGAAGGTCTGGAAGCCAAAAAAGAGATCGGGAAAACGGAAAATATTGCCTTCTTAAACAAATACGGAGCAATCGGAAGCTTTATCAATAATGATATCAAAATGATGAAGCGTAATAAAGTTACCAAAGGTGTTCTTATCGGAAGTTTCATGTTCGTATTTTATGGTTTGTTGATGTTCACTAATGATATTTACAGAACGCCGACCATGATGATGTTTATGGGGCTTTTCGTAACGGGAGGCTTTCAGTTTATGTTCGGGCAGAGAGTTCCGGCTTTCGACAGCGCTTATTATCCGTTGATGATGACCCTGAATGTACCATACAAAGAATATCTGAAAGCAAAATGGTGGCTGATGAATATTGTTACTGCAATTTCTATCTTTATCGCCCTGTTTTACGCCTATTTTGGCTGGAATGTTTACTTCGCTTTTTTTGCTGCAGGATTGTATAATATCGGTGTAAATTCTCAGTTTACACTTTGGTCGGGAGCGTACAATAAAAATATGATCGATCTTAACTCAAGAGAAAAAAGA
Source organism: Chryseobacterium sp. 2TAF14 (assembly GCF_052115105.1). Lineage (NCBI taxonomy): Bacteria > Pseudomonadati > Bacteroidota > Flavobacteriia > Flavobacteriales > Weeksellaceae > Chryseobacterium > Chryseobacterium sp. 2TAF14. The sequence goes on along the minus strand of NZ_JBFRGA010000006.1, from coordinate 47,423 downwards.
GTAGGGCAAAAAAATTCATTAAGCTTAAAAGCATTTATCCTGATGATCCCAAAAATGCTTTTACCAATGCTTGTTTATGGTGTTGTAGAGCATTTCTTCGGAATTTCTGTTGCCGTAATTTCTGTCGGAATTTTAGGTCTTCTCGGATTTATTTTCCGTGAAAAAATATTCGATATTATTATTAAAAAATATAAAACTGAAAAGTACAGTACGATTGAAGCTTTTAAGAAAGATTAATTTTTAAGAGCCAAGGCAAAAGTAAAAAGTAAAAGTGAATTGGCATGTCAAAATAAACATCCATCACCCAACATCAAACACCCAACAACATGATAACAATACAAAATTTAAAGAAAACTTACGGTAATGCAACCGTTCTTAATATAGAAAATTTAGAAATTACAAAAGGTGAAACCTTCGGTTTGGTAGGGAACAATGGAGCCGGGAAAACCACACTTTTCAGTTTAATACTCGATCTCATTCAGCCTACGACAGGTTTTGTAAGCGTTGAAGGAATTAAAGTAAACGAATCTGAAGCATGGAAAAACAAAGTTTCAGCATTTATCGACGAAACATTTTTGATAGGTTATCTTACTCCTGAAGAATATTTCTACTTCATCGGCGAACTGAGAGGTCAGAATAAAGCTTCTGTAGATGAATTTTTAAAGCAGTTTCACGATCTTTTTAATGGGGAGATTGTCAATTCCGGGAAGTACGTTCGCGACCTTTCAAAAGGAAACCAGAAAAAAGTAGGAATTGTGGGGGCATTGATCGGTAAACCCGATATTATCATTCTCGATGAGCCATTCGCAAACCTTGATCCTTCCACGCAGATTAAACTAAAAAATATGATCCGTGATTTTGCTAAAGAAAACGGCGTAACATTTTTAATTTCAAGTCACGATCTTTCACATACAACGGAAGTCTGCAACAGAATTGTCGTGGTAAACAAAGGCGTGGTTGTGCAGGATATTCAAACAACGCCTGAAACGTTACGTCAGCTTGAAAAATACTTTGAAGATCAGGTAAACTCAGGAAAAAAAGAAATCATTTCTGAAGAAACATCTTTATAAAGAAATTATTAAGCCTAAAATGAGGTACAAAGTGGCGACATAATAAAGTATCGGGTATAACCGATGTTATCGTTAAATAATATAAATTATAAAAAAATATAACATTCATTTTCAGTGTGTTATGGTAATTTGAACAAAAAAAAGAAAAATTTCTGTAACCATTTTAAACTTTCACTGTCTTTACTATAGAAATCGAAGATTCGACGAAGTCAAACAGAATAAACCATGAAGCTTTTGTTTAAAAATAAAAAAGAAGATTTGCTGAGCCGGCTGAAAAAGCAGGATCCGGCTGCGCAGAAAATCTTTTATGATCAGAGTGTGAAAAAATTTCTGAGTGTGGCAAAAAGCTACGTCAGCGATTTGTATCAGGCGGAAGATTGCGTGATTAAAGCATTTTGTAAAATTTTTAAACATATCGAAAGCTTTCGTGGCGAAGGAAACTTCGAAGGTTGGGCAAGAAAAATTGTGGTCAACGAATGTCTCAATTTTATTAAAAGCCGAAAGACGGTTTTCTACCTCGACGATGTTCACGCTTCTGTTTTAGAAGATTTACATGAAGAAGCAGTAGATTTTGATTTTAATGCACAGGAACTTCTCGATCAGCTTCCGGATGCGTACAGAATGGTTTTCAACCTTTATGTGATTGAAGAATATTCGCATCAGGAAATTGCAGATACGCTGAATATTTCTTTGGCAGTAAGCAAAACCCAACTCTTCAGAGCAAAAGAAAAATTGAGAAAGATCTACTTTCAACAACAAAAAAAACTGAAAAATGAACACGTTTAAAAATAATTTAGAATACCAGATCAAAAAGCAGATCGAAGAAAGAGAAGTAACTCCTTCCAGAGATTTGTGGTCGGAAATTCAGGCTCAAACCGAAAATTCTAGTTCAAAAAAATCAAATCTTAACTGGGTTTTATTGGCTGCTTGTTTTGTTTTGATATTTGGTTTGGGAGCAGTTTTATTTATTAATAATGATAATGAACCGAAAGTGCAAATCGCTGAAACAGAAAAAACACCTTCTTTTAGAGAAGAAAATGCAGTGGTACAGCCGGAAAAAACAAATTCACAGGAAATTATTGTAAAAAAGCAGCAGGAAAGATTTACACAAACTAAAAACTCGCCAGTTGAGTTGAAAATAGAGAAAGAAATTCCCCTTAAAAATGAACTTCCGTTAATAAAAGAAAATCCTTCCGTAATTGCTTCTCAGATTATTATTCAGAATCAGCCTGCGAAAATTATGGCAAAATCAGATTCTGCCAAAGTTCAGAAGAAAAAAAGATATGTTGATCCTTCAACCCTGCTTTTTTCGGTGGAGCATAAAGATGTCATCGAAAAATCTAAAGATGGAAGCAATGTTGCAACCATCGATCTGAACACAAAATAATTCATTTAAACTAAAAAAATAATAATACTATGATCAAGAAATTTATCATCACAGGAATGTTGTGTCTTGTTGCGACCTCAATGAATGCACAAAGAAAAGGATTAAGCTTAAATCTTCAGCCAAAAGAAGATACGACGGTAAGCCCGATTGTAAAGGAAAAAGTGGAAGAATATGCTGCGAAAATCAACGGTATTATTCAGGAAGAAAAAAATCTCATGGAAAGCGAGTTGAAAGTTCTTCAGGAAAAGAATTTAGATAAGGCTGAATTTGATAAGCAAAAAGCACAAATTGCAGATAATTATTCTCAAAAGATAGATACAAGAATTGAAGCTTTGGGATTTGATTTGGATCAGGTTATTCAGAAACAGGTAAGGTATTCGCTTTTAAATTCTGATGTCACTTCAAACGAAGAATTAAAAGAAAAACTCCTGAAAAAATTTCAGCCTAAAAAAAGTTTTGACGGATATTTTTCTTACGGAATTATGACATTGACGAATGATAAACCTGATAACGATTTAGACAGAAACTTAGGCTATGCCAATAATCTTGAATTTGGTTTAAAATTTAATTATCAGTTCGGCAGAACCAGTCCATGGGGATTGATTTCCGGTGTTGGTTTCTCATGGAGAACCGTTCGTCCCGATAATAATATGGTTTTTGCAAAACAAAACGGCGATGTTTTCCTGACGAAATATGAAGGAAGTCTTGATAAAGCAAAGCTGAGAACAGGTTACATCATGGTTCCGCTTGGTTTCCAGTATAATTTTTCTAAGCTGAAGAATGCAGGAATGGATGTTCAGTACAGACCTTATTCAGACGGTTTCAGGGTAGGAGCCAATGTTTATGGCGGAATTAAAATGTCAACGAATAATATTGTTAAAAGCGACAGTCAAAATTTCAGAGACCGTTCAAATTATCAGGTAAATCCTTTTGTTTACGGAGCGCAGGTTACGCTTTCTTATGACAATATTTCTCTTTTCGTGAAAAAAGATTTCAGCAATTTTTTTAAAGATTCTTACTTTGAAAACGATAAAGCGTTGGTTTTGGGAGTGGCTTTAGGATGGTAAAATTTAATTGAATAAATAATTGATAAAAAACATGACAAACTAACAGATATTTCAATTTGGTATAAGAATTGAATAATAAAAATCAACATTCACATTAACAAAACAAGAGACTCCGTAGAAAAATTCTGCGGAGTCTCTTGTTTTATAGAGTTGATTATTATTTCAAGCTTCCCACCATATCTTCCGGTTTTACCCATTCATCGAATTGTTCGGCAGTTAAAAGTCCAAGATTTACAGCTTCTTCTTTCAAGGTTGTTCCGTTTTTATGAGCGGTTTTTGCAATTTTTGCTGCATTTTCGTAACCGATGTGCGTGTTTAAAGCGGTTACCAACATCAAAGATTTATCAACTAATTCTTTAATTCTCTCATGATTCGGCTCGATTCCAACTGCGCAATGATCATTAAATGAAATACAGGCATCCGCAATTAATTGGGCAGACTGTAAGAAATTATACGCCATTACAGGTTTGAAAACATTCAGCTCGTAATTTCCCTGAGTTCCAGCAAAAGAAATAGTCGTATCATTTCCTAAAACCTGAGCGCAAACCATCGTCATCGCCTCGTTCTGTGTAGGATTTACTTTTCCCGGCATAATGGAAGATCCCGGCTCATTTTCTGGAATATGAATTTCCCCGATTCCGGAACGAGGCCCTGAAGCTAATAATCTTATATCCTGAGCAATTTTATATAAAGAAACCGCCAGTTGTTTCAAAGCTCCGTGAGATTCTACAATCGCATCGTGCGCTGCCAAAGCTTCAAATTTATTTTCTGCCGTTACAAACGGAAGATTGGTAAATTTTGCAATATATTCTGCAACTTTTACATCATACCCTTTTGGAGTGTTCAGTCCTGTTCCTACCGCAGTTCCTCCCAATGCCAATTCTGAAAGATGAGGTAACGTATTTTTTAATGCTTTAATTCCATAATTCAATTGTGCAACATATCCTGAAAATTCCTGTCCTAAAGTTAAAGGAGTTGCATCCATTAAATGCGTTCTTCCGATTTTTACAATGTCTTTAAAAGCAACTGCTTTTTCGTTCAACGTATTTTTTAGTTTCTCAACGGCAGGAATGGTTGTTTCCACCACTTTTTTATAAGCAGCGATGTGCATTGCTGTCGGATACGTATCGTTGGATGACTGAGATTTGTTTACATCATCATTCGGATGAACTTCCGTTTTGTCGCCTAAAGTTCCGCCTGCATTGAAGTGAGAACGGTTTGCAATAACCTCATTCACATTCATGTTCGATTGCGTTCCGGAACCTGTTTGCCAGATTACCAAAGGAAACTGGTCGTTTAATTTTCCTTCTAAAATCTCATCACAAACTTTTCCGATCATGTCTCTTTTTTCGGCAACAAGAACTCCTAAGTCGGTGTTGGTAAATGCAGCAGCTTTTTTTAAATAAGCAAAAGCTTCGATGATTTCGTGAGGCATAGAACCTTCCGGACCGATTTTGAAATTGTTTCTCGAACGCTCGGTTTGCGCTCCCCAAAATTTGTCTGCAGGAACCTGCACTTCACCCATGGTGTCTTTTTCTATTCTGTAATTCATTGTAAAATTGTTTTATTAAGGTTTTAGGCTAAGACTGAGGTTGGGTTTAAGATAAGTTTCAACCTTAATCTTAACCTCAAATGATAAAGTTAAACATTGCTTTAAAACCCTGCAATTTATAATCATTATAAATACGATGATAAGGCACTGATTTTATTCATGTTTTTTTTCGTAAGCCGTATTTTTGCACCGAAATAGAAAGTAAATGGATTTTAAATATCAAGATCCGTATCCGATTTTGAAAGATGATACGGTATATAAGAAGCTGACTTCAGAATATGTAAAAGTTGAAAAACTGGGAGATAGGGAGATTTTAACAGTAGATCCGAAAGGATTGGAATTGCTGGCTGAAGAGGCAATGGCAGACGTTTCTTTCATGCTTCGTTCTTCACATTTAGAAAGTTTAAGAAGAATTATTGATGATCCTGAAGCGACTGATAACGACAGATTCGTTGCTTATAATTTACTACAAAATGCTGCAGTTGCTGCAGAAGGAGCTTTACCTTCTTGCCAAGATACAGGAACGGCGATTGTGATGGGTAAAAAAGGAGAAAATGTTTACACAGGCGTTGATGACGGCGAATATTTAAGCAAAGGAATTTACAATACTTACCAAAAAAGAAACTTACGTTATTCTCAGGTGGTTCCTTTAACGATGTTTGATGAAAAAAATTCGGGATCAAATCTTCCGGCACAGATCGATATTTATGCTAAAAAAGGAGATTATTACGAGTTTTTATTCTTAACAAAAGGAGGAGGTTCTGCCAACAAAACTTTCCTGTATCAAAAGACAAAATCTTTGCTAAACGAAAAATCTTTAGAAGCTTTTGTAAAAGAGAGAATTTCAGATTTGGGAACAGCGGCTTGTCCGCCTTATCATTTGGCTTTGGTTATCGGTGGAACTTCTGCTGAAGCGAATTTGGCAGCGGTAAAGAAAGCATCAGCAAAATATTACGACAATCTTCCGACTGAAGGGAATGAAGCAGGACAGGCTTTCAGAGATCTGGAATGGGAAGCAAAAGTTCAGAAAATCTGTCAGGAAAGTGCAATCGGAGCTCAGTTTGGCGGAAAATATTTGACGCACGATGTAAGAGTAATCAGATTACCTCGTCACGCAGCTTCTTGTCCTGTCGGAATGGGAGTTTCCTGCTCTGCAGACAGAAATATCAAAGGGAAAATTACGAAAGACGGTATTTTCCTGGAGCAATTGGAACAGGATCCGAAAAGATTTTTACCGGATACTCCGCCACATTTGGAAGAAGCGGTTGAGATTGATTTGAATAAACCGATGCCTGAAATTTTGGCTGAACTTTCAAAATATCCAATCAAAACAAGACTAAAATTAAACGGCACTTTGATCGTTGCAAGAGATATTGCTCACGCAAAAATCAAAGAATTGTTGGATGCAGGTCAACCAATGCCTGAATATTTTAAAAATCACCCGATTTATTATGCAGGACCTGCGAAAACTCCGGAAGGAATGGCTTCAGGTAGTTTTGGTCCTACAACGGCGGGAAGAATGGATGTGTATGTAGTCTAATATCTGATTATTTAGTTTAAATTTAAAATAAATAGCAAAAATCAGCTTTTATCTTTTGTCTAAAAAAGAAAAATGTATTATTTTTGCCCTAATCTTTAAGAAAAAAAAATGATTTTATCAGCATTTTGGCCGTTTTACCAGTTCCTTTGGACAATCTATTTCGTTGTAATGTTCCTTGTAGGATTCTGGTGTATCTTTATGTTTTTTGGATTGGTAATTCCAATGTGGTTAACTGAAGGTTTAAAAGAGTATTTTGGTAAAGTAAAACCTTTTGACCCTGACCAAATCAAAAGTAAGCTTTTAACAGAGCAGGAAGGTGTTGAGGTTATTTACAGCGCTCCAAAAGGCCACGGTCCTTTCATTCACGATAGCCACGGTCACGATCACGGACATCATTAATTGATTGTCATTGCTTTCCCACATGAATTCCGGGAAAGTAATATCAAAGCAAAACAACATATATTAAGCCACTGAAATTTATTTTAGTGGCTTTTCTTTTATCCTAACCTCAGCTTTTCAGGCGAAACACCAAATTTTTTCTTGAATGCGCGGGTGAAATTCTGCACATATTCGTAACCGCATTCTATTGCAATTTCTTTAATCATAATACGATTATTATTAACAATCATTTTTTTAGCTTTAAGCATTCTCAGCTCCGAAACGTAATCTACAATGGTGGTCTGATAATGCTCTTTAAACTCTCTTCTGAGTTTATTCTGATTGATACCTATTATCTTAGAAATTTCTTCAATTTTTAAATTCTTATGATAGTTTTCATCTAAGAATTTCTTTATGGTTTCAGGTGTTTTAGATAAATCTTCTTCAATATCTTTTTCATTAAACTGTTCGAAAATCAGAATTAAAAGCTTAATTATTTTGGCTTCAATAAACAGTTTCTGCATCACTCCTTTTTTAGAATATCCCAAAATTTCTTTTAAGATCATATGCATTTCTACGGTCATATTTGGCGGGGTCTGCTTGTGTAGAAAAATAAAATTGTTATTCTTCATGTTTTCCAGAATTTCTGCGCTTTCTAAAGTAGAATGAGGATCAATTAAATCAAAAATATACTGATAATTGACTTCTATCTGAATGTATTTTAAAGTTTCCTGATTCTCTGTCCACAATTCTGCCCTGTTTTCAGAAGATGAATAATGAAGGATGTACTGGTTTTTTTTGAATTTAAATTGGGTTCCGCAATCTGAAGCCTGCAAATTGATGTTCGGGCTCAGCAAAAACAAAAGGTTAAAGCTAGATTCACCTTCAATAAAATGGGATTGTAAGTAATTTTCATTCGTTGCATCTTCATTAAAAATCACCTTAATATCCTCAGATTTAAACAGCAATCCTCTTTTCGTCTGTTTCATTTTACGAAGCGTTTTAGTTTCCATATACTCAAGTAAAGATCTGCATCCGATAAATAAAAGTTTGGAAATGATAACCAGAGATTAAAGTTGCAGATTACTTTTGCAAAATTAAATTAAATTTAGAATAAATAAAAAACAATATTTATTATGTTTAAAAATTTAGATCTTTGGTAGCAAAATTTTGCATAAGTGTTTTTGTTTCATCGATTGCAGAAAAATAATTTCGTAAAAGACAACGACAGAATCTATTAGAATAGTATTGAAACGACAAAAGTTTCTAAAAAGTAATTAAAAATTTACATTCATTTTAATATTTGACTTGCTTTAGACGGCAGTTTCTTTTTTTGAAATTGCCGTCTAATGCTTTTATATTCAGATTAATGATATTCATCATGATGGATATGATAACTAAAAGATGGGAAATGATAATGTGTTTCTTGTTTTCAGGATTAATTTTGCCGAAAATTTTAAAATAATTTAGAATAAATAAAAATAACTTATTTATGTTTAAAAATTTACAATCAAAAGTTAAACAAATTGGAGCAGGAATTGGCATCCTTTCGATAGCAATAAGCTCAGTAAATGCTCAGCAATGGGTAGATGTGGGCTCTACAGGAAGTATTTCTGCAGGCTTAAGCAGCTATAACAATCTTGCCATTGATGCACAGGGAAATTATTATGTATCTTACTATGATCTATCAGTTCAAAAAGCTTCGGTACAAAAGTTTAACGGTTCAGCTTGGTCTTATTTAGGGGGAACCCCGGGAATAACGCCTGGCTCGGCTACATTCAGTTCATTATGTCTGGACGTAGATGGAAATGTGTATTATACATCTCATGTACCTTATCCCGGAAATGGAATGGAAGTGCGAAAATTTGCCGGAAGCTGGTCACAATTACCAAATGTAATGTCAACTGCCGTAAGTTATCAGGCATCTGCTGTTTCTGACTCGAATATTCTTTTTACGTATGGAAATTATTATTCCGGAGTAGTGAAACGTTTTGTAAACGGAACATGGCAACAGGTAGGCGATGCAGGTTTTACAGGTTCGGCAAATTTTGCAGAAATGGTGTTGGGAAGCAACAATAAAATCTATGTGTCGTGCAATAACACAAGCGGTCTTAAAGTTTATGAAAACAGTACCACAGCAACGACTACAGATAATTGGACTTTGGTTGGCGGTAATGCGGTTGATGCTGCATCATCTACGGAGCAGTATACTTCAGATCTTGCAATTGATGCAAATAATAATTTATATGTAGCATATGTTTCCACTTCTTCAAATGGACAAAAATTGAATGTAAAAAAGTTTGACGGAACTTCTTGGAATCAAATAGGAACAGCTAATTTTTCAAGCGGGCGGGTGCAGCATGTTGCTATTGCCGTTACTCCTTCAGGAGAGCCTTATGTAGCTGCAAGCCGTTGGGAAAACGATAATATGCTTAGAAACACGGTTTACAGATTCAATACTACAGCACAATCATGGGAAACTTTTGGCGGAACTTTTATTTCTGATAACAGTGCAACTTACAATGATGTTGCAATAGATAAAGTAAACAATAATTTAGTACTAACTTACAGTGATAATGGTATAAGGGTAAAGAAAATTCAGTTGCCTAATACAACTCCTGCCTGTAATAATGCTGATCCCGGAACGAATCCGGGAGATACAGGTTGTGTAACCTTCACTTACAAAGGTCAACAGGTAACATACACAACGGTAAGAGGAGCAGATGGTAAAGTCTGGCTTCAGCAAAATTTAGGAAGTACACAAGTAGCAACCTCAATGGTAGATGCAGATTCTTACGGAGATCTTTTCCAGTGGGGAAGATGGGATGATGGCCATCAAAACAGAAATTCTGCAATTGCAAATATTCCATCTAATAATTCTCCAAACGGGCTTAATGGAACAGCTTCCTTTATCGTAGGATCACTTCCGAATGCATGGTGGAGTTCTAATGACTTAACAGATCAATGGTCTGCCTCTGATGTGTCTGCGGTTACATCTACAAAAGGCGCAGATCCTTGTAAAGTAATCGGTCAGCAATGGAAAATGCCATCTCAAGCAGAATGGGCGGCTGCAGTAAATGCTGAAGCAATCTCAAATCCTGCAACCGCATACAACAGCAAATTAAAATTACCGGCGGGAGGAAACAGGTCTTTCACAGATGGAGCATTTGTTTTTGTAGGACAAAGAGGGTACTTCTGGAGTTCTGATGCTTCAAGCTCGGGAGGTAAGTTTCTTTATGTAGGATCCACTATTGCAAATCCTTCATCGGGAGCTTCCAGAGGTCAGGGATCATCAGTGAGATGTATAAAAGATGTTACCACAGGTTTAGGAACTTCAGATATTAAAAGAAGTAGTATTGGAATTTATCCAAACCCGACCAACGGAATTTTAAATATTAAAACAGATTCTGATATCGATAAAGTAAACGTTACCAATGTTGTGGGACAAAAAATGAATGTACAGTTTTCAAATAATACAGTCAATATGCAGCAGCTTCAGAAAGGAGTTTATATTGTTGAATTACAATTGAAAAACGGACAAAAAATTTCGAAGAAAGTGATTAAAAATTAATGCTTTTTTGGATTTACATCGTTTCAAAGAGAAGGCTTAGATTATAAAAATCTAAGCCTTTTTTTAGCCAATATTCAGCCTTAATATTTTATTGAAATTTTACATAAACTGTTCCAAAAGTTGCGTTAAACGATTGACGTCGTGCACACCGCTTTCTTTATATAATAATTCTCCTTTTTTGAAAACCGCCAATGTAGGAACTCCTCTTACATTATATTGTGACGCAATTGCAGGATATTGGTCGACATCAATTTTTATAATTCTTGCCTTTTCACCCACGTTTTCTTTCACAGTATTCAGAACCGACGATTGCACTTTGCAAGGTTGACACCAAGTTGCAAAAAAATCGATAAGCACCGGTCTTTCAGAATATATTATTTCTTGGAATTTTTGAGACATCGTATTTGTTTTATTCTAAATTTACTTTTATTTTTCTTGCTGAATGGCTTTGACATTTTTCAGGGTCGTACCGTCATAAACCTCAACTCCGTTTTTCTGCAATATTTCTATAGCCTCATCGGCTTGTATGCCTTTGTTGCAAAACACCACCACTTTTTTTCCTTTCAGCGTATCAATATTATTTTGCAGCTCAGCCAACGGAATATTAACGGCGCCTTTTGCTGTTTCTTCAGCATATTGTTCCGGAATTCTTACATCTACCAGAATCGTTTCCGGGCTTTTTACAACCTCTCTGATATTGGTTTTAATCGTGTTCTCTGATGTCGATTTTGTTTTACAGCTATTTAATGCAAATAATGAAATCAAAACCAGTGTACCAATTTTTAATTTCATTTACAACGTTTTAGATTGGCAAACAAAATCTGAAACAGGAAATTTTTCCGTTTTTTTAATGCCGTTAAAGCCACCTTCAATTTCTGTAAAGTTCCTGATTCCGTGTGAGTTGAGAATGCTTGCTGCGATCATGCTTCTGTAGCCTCCTGCGCAATGCAGAAAGAAATGTTCAGAATCATCAATCGTAGAAACCCAGTCGCTGATCGTATCTAAAGGTCTGCTGTAAGCATTATCGATATGTTCGGCAGAATATTCTCCGATCTTTCTTACATCGATCACTTTTGAATTTTCATTAAATACTTCCGCAAATTCAGCAGGCGAAATTCTTTTTACTTCATCAATTTCTTTATTGGAGTTTTTCCATGCTTCAAATCCACCTTTTAAATATCCTAAAACATTGTCAAAACCCACTCTGCTTAATCTGGTAATCACTTCTTCTTCAGTTCCTTCGTCAGAAACAAGAAGCAACGGATGCTTAACATCTACAATAAGACTTCCTACCCAAGGCGCAAAATCGCCTTTTAAACCGATATTGATTGCATTCGGAATGTATCCTTTATGAAAATCTGCAGGTCCTCTTGTATCTAAAATTAAAGCTCCGGTTTCTTCGGCAAAATTTTCAAAATCTTCAACCGAAATTGGGTTTAAACCTCTGTCCATCACCGTATCTAAACTGTCGTAACCGCCTTTGTTCATGGCAACATTCATCCCGAAATATTTGGGTGGAGCAGTCAGTCCGTCTAAAACTTCTCTGATAAATGATTCTTTATCGGGCTGATTAAGAGCGTAATTCGTTCTTTTTTGATTTCCTAAAATATCTACAGTTTCTTTCTGCATATTTTTTCCGCAGGCAGAACCCGCTCCGTGAGCCGGATAAACCGTGATGCTGTCATCTAAAGGAAGAATTTTACTGTGTAAACTTTCGTATAAAATACCGGCTAAATCTTCCTGTGTAACGCTTCCTGCTTTCTGGGCAAGGTCAGGTCGTCCTACATCACCTAAAAACAAAGTATCTCCTGTGAAAATGGCAGTTTCTGTACCGTTTTCATCAATCAAAAGATAGGTTGTGCTTTCCATCGTGTGACCCGGAGTGTGAAGTACTTTTATTTTGATCTTCCCGATTTCAAAAATCTGGTTATCCTCAGCAATGATTGCTTCAAATTCCGGTTGTGCAGTTGGCCCGTAAACGATAGGAGCGTTGGTTTTTTTGCTTAAATCTAAATGTCCCGAGACAAAATCTGCATGAAAATGAGTTTCAAAAATATATTTTAGTGTTACATTGTCTTTTTCAAGACGGTCAAGATAAGGTTTTACTTCTCTTAACGGGTCTATGATTGCTGCTTCATTTTCTGATACGATGTAATAGGCACCTTGTGCTAAACAGCCTGTATATATTTGCTCAATTTTCATTGTTGGTTTGAGAATTTCTTGTTCTTTAATCTACAAAAATCGTGTTTTATTTTTAAAATAAGGTAAAATTAAAATATCTGTTCTAATAGAATAAATCTATAAAGTTTTATTTAGTCTAAATTGTAAAATAATTTGAAGTGAATTATTAAGTTTTTAGAGGTTTGATATAAATATTTTCCCAATTAGAAATACAATAAAAATCGTATACATATTTTCTCGGGATAGTCATTGTTAGTTGATTTAAAGCTTTACTTGTCTTTCCAAAATAATTTTTTGTTCTTTATTGTTTAAAATAATCCTATTTCCCTCAATTATTCCAGATGTTATATTTTTAATATACCAACTTTTTGAGTCAAGGGATTTAATAAATCGTTCCAGCTCAATTTTGTTTCCGTTTATTCTATATTTTCCGCCATAATAAATAGATTTTTTATTTCTATGAATAGAAAATTTTCCGAAATATAAAAATGACTCACTTTTAAAGAATCCATCATTATGAAAAATTATTATTCTAGGATTTTTTTTTTCAGTGCTATTATTATAACCATCTTCGAAAACCTGTTTATAGAAAGCGGTTGTATCAATTTTTTTTAAATCATCATTATTTAAAGTATACGTAAAAGAATACTGAGCTTTCTCGTTTAATAAAGGTTCTCCGTATTTATCTTTTTTAATTTTATAAAGCTTCTGTCCAAATATACTTATGAAGCTCATGAGAAAAAATGTTGAATATATATATTTTACCATGGCGGAAACATATTTAGTTTGATATTGAATAGATGCAATTAACTTTAAGTTTATCATTAGTAAGCTCTCCAAAAGAAGATTTCAAATGTACATAAACATCAGAATTTTATTTTTACACAGTAATCTGCGCTACCTGCTAAGTTAAATTTATTTTATGAAAAATGAATGTGATAAGTAACAGAGATTGTGCAAACTTTTTACAAAAAACTTTATCTTTAAATCATAAAAAAATCAAATGGCAGACAAAACAAAATTTATCGACGAACTTTCTACAAGATATACTCCAAAAGGAGAACATATAATTTTAGGAAAAGGAATGCTGAATGGTGAAGTGGTCACAGAAGTAAACGTTACGATTCCTCTAAAAACCATCAACCGTCATGGTCTGATTGCCGGAGCAACAGGAACCGGGAAAACAAAAACACTTCAGGTTTTCGCAGAGCAGCTTTCTCACGCCGGAATTCCGTCTTTGGTTTTAGATATTAAAGGTGATTTTTCGGGAATTGCTGAAGCCGGACAAATGAATTCCATCATTGAGGATCGATATGCAAAAACCCAGCTTCCGTACAATCCGCAGGCTTTTCCTGTAGAATTAATGAGCATTTCCGGCGGAAAAGGAGTAAAGTTGCGGGCAACAGTTACAGAATTTGGGCCTGTTTTGTTGAGCAAGATTTTAGAGCTTAATGATACGCAGCAAAGCATCATGTCGATTGTTTTTAAATATTGTGATGACAAAGGTTTGCCGTTAATTGATTTAAACGATTTAAAGAAAGTTCTGCAATATGTAACGGATAATCCGCAAGGGAAAGCAGAGTTGTCTGCCAATTACGGCTCTATCGCATCTGCATCTTTGGGAGCGATTTTGAGATCGATTGTTGCTTTGGAACAGCAAGGAGCAGCAGATTTTTTTGGTGAACTGAGTTTTGATGTTCACGACTTGCTTGAAACCCGCGATGGAAAAGGAGTTGTCAATATTTTAAGAGTTGCCGATATTCAAAATAAGCCGCAATTGTTTTCTACGTTTATGCTTTCGCTTTTTGCTGAAATTTATATGACTTTTCCTGAAGAAGGCGACAGTGGAAAACCGAAATTGGTTTTGTTTATCGATGAAGCGCATTTGATTTTTGATGAATCTTCAAAAGCTTTGGTTTCACAGATCGAAACGATGGTAAAACTGATCCGTTCCAAAGGTGTCGGAATTTATTTTATTACCCAAATTCCCGGAGATGTGCCTGAGAATGTGCTTTCGCAATTGGGTTTAAAAATCCAGCATGCATTGAGAGGTTTTACCGCAAAAGATAAAAAAGAGATTTCTAAAGCGGTAGAAAATTATCCGACGACAGAGTTTTACAATGCTTCTGAGCTTATTCAGAATTTAGGAATCGGTGAAGCTTTTATCACGGCTTTAGATGAAAAAGGAATTCCGACTCCGCTTGTTCACACCTATCTGATTTCACCAGAATCAAGAATGGATGTGCTGAACGATGCCGAAGTTTCAGAATTAACATCAAAGTCTGCCTTGGTTTCAAAATACGAAAAACTGGTTGACAGTGAGTCTGCCTACGAAATTTTAGTAAGAAGAATGGAGCAGGCTGTTGAAAATTCGGCTCCAACCCAAAAAACAAAACCTGTAAAAGAAGAACCCGGCATGTTTGAAAAGGTTTTAAATAGCAGACAGGGAAGAACTTTTACTAATACTTTATTGCGTGAAGGTGCAAAAGCAATTTTAGGAATGCTTGGTTTGGGAGGAAGAAAAAGATAGTGTTTTTTGAGTTGCAGGTTTTTGGATTTCTCAAAGTAATTTTATTATTTTAGCAGAATTGCCTTTTAGTAAGATCAAAATTTCAAAAGGTTTGATTTTTGATTATAGAAGATTAAGTAGATTATAATGTATTCAATTATAGATATAGAAAGCAATGGTGCAGGTTTTAGAAAAGAATGCATTATCGATATCGCCATTTTTAAGTACGACGGTCATAAAATTGTAGACCAGTTTATTTCGCTTGTGAATCCTGAAAGCGATATTACACCTTTCGTGCAAAAACTGACCAATATAAGTCCGAAAATGGTGAAAACAGCTCCAAAATTTCACGAACTGGCTAAAAGAGTGGTTGAAATTACGGAAGGAACAACCTTGGTAGGTCATAATATTGATTTTGATTACAGAATGCTCCGTCAATCGTTTCAAAGATTGGGTTACGATTTTAAAATCAACACTTTAGATACAATTCCTTTAGCGAAAAAGCTTATTCCGGATGAGGTAAGCTATTCTCTTGGAAAACTGGTCAAATCATTGGGAATTCCTTTAATAAATGCGCATCGTGCAGAAGGTGATGCAAGAGCTACTTTAGAATTGTTTAAATTATTACTTTCAAAAGATACGAGTAACGAGATTATTCAAGAGCAGCATGAGGAAACTAATGCTAAGACTTACATTAATAAAATCAAGCTGTTAACTCAGGATTTGCCAAGCGAAAAAGGTTTTGTTTATTTCCAGAATGAAGCTGGGAAAATTATTTTTTCGGAATTTGTACAGGATATTAATAAGTTTTCGAAGAAGCTTTTTAATTCTAAATCAAAAAAATGGGAAAATATTCAGAAAGATGTTGAGCAGATCAATTTTGAACTGACGGGAACTGATATTATCGCTAAACTTATTTTAAATTCAAAAGGAATAAAAAAGAAAGAAACGCTGCCTTTCGGACTGTATTTCAGGAATGATAAATATTTGGTCGAAAAAAATACGTTGAACAAGACCGAAAAGCCGATCCTTAAATTTAAAGCTTTTACACAAGGCTCAAAAGCGGTGCAGTTTATCAGTAAGATCGACGAATTTAAAGACATCAATGCTTTCAAAAAGAAAATCGATTTCAGAAAAAGAAACGAGCTTTGGTTAGGAAGCGGCAGAAAGTTGGGCGAAAAACTTTTTCTTATTATTGAAAACGGAAAAATTACGTCTTATGGTTTTTACGAATTGTTTACGCAGATCCAGACCATGAGCAAAATTGCAAAGCTTAAAATAGACCTGCCTTTGCCGGCAAACGACCTCATCAATGACCTGCAATTGGCGCTGCTTCGCGGCGATTTTGAAACCCTTCCGTTACCAAAGTAAGAGTGTGTTTTACAGCCAAATGTGTTTTTATCATCTCGTATTCTCAAAATAAATAGTATTTTTGCAAAAGAATAAACAAGCAATGCAAAATTTTAAACAAAATAAAACCGGTAAAAAGGGAGCTGTAAAGTTCTCTAAGGTTTGGAATATTTAAGGAGTTGCCTTGCATAAAAAATAATTATTGCGGCAGACTCTTTTCGAAGAATCTGCCTTTTTTTATGTAAAATTGAAATTATGAATTCAAAAGAATTATTAAAGATCGCCAATGAATTTGGCACACCGGTGTACGTTTACGATGCAGAATCGATCAAAATTCAATATGAAAAACTTACATCTTCTTTTTTAAAACACACCAAGTTCTTTTATGCTGCAAAAGCATTAACCAACATTAATATTTTAAAATATGTAAAGAACCTGGGTGCTTCTTTGGATTGTGTTTCAATAAATGAAGTGAAATTAGGCTTGAAAGCTGGTTTCCCGAAAGAGAAAATCTTGTTCACACCCAACTGTGTTGACTTGGCTGAAATTGAAGAAGCAATGACTTTCGGCGTTCACATCAATATCGACAACATCTCTATTCTTGAGCAGTTTGGGAACAAATACGGAAATACATATCCTATTTTAGTAAGAATCAATCCTCACATTTTTGCCGGAGGAAATTATAAAATTTCTACAGGTCATATCGATTCCAAATTCGGAATTTCCATTCACCAGGTTCGTCATATCGAAAGAGTGATGAAATCTACAAACCTGAATGTAGAGGGGCTTCACATGCATACCGGAAGCGAAATTAAAGATCCGGATGTTTTCCTTCAGGCTTTAGAAATTATGTTGGAATTGTCTGAGCATTTCCCGAATCTGAAATATCTCGATATGGGAAGCGGTTTCAAAATTCCGTATCAAGACAGTGAAGAAGAAACCGATGTAAAAACTTTAGGTAAAAAAGTAGAAAAAGTAATCGCAGAATTTTCAAAATCTACAGGAAAAAAATTCGAGCTTTGGTTTGAGCCCGGAAAATTCTTGGTTGGAAAAAGCGGTTATTTATTGGTAAAAGCTAATGTTATCAAGCAGACTACGGCAACAGTTTTTGTTGGGGTAAATTCTGGATTCAACCATTTAATCCGACCGATGTTTTACGATTCTTATCATCAGATTGAAAATTTATCTAACCCGAAAGGTGCAGAAAGAATTTATACCGTTGTAGGAAATATTTGCGAAACCGATACTTTTGCCTGGGACAGAAAGCTGAACGAAGTAAGAGAAGGCGATATTTTGGCATTCCACAATGCGGGAGCTTACGGTTTTGAGATGAGCTCAAATTTTAATTCGAGGTTAAAACCTGCAGAAGTTCTTTTCTTAGACGGAAAAGCGCATTTAATAAGAAAAAGAGACGAGTTTGAAGATCTTTTGAGAAATCAGATCGAAATAATTTAAATAACATTGCTCCACAAGAAATTGTGGAGTTTTTTTGTCTTTTAAATTCAATATTTACGGTGAAAATATTTTAGATAAACTTCGTGATATTGCAAGGTTTCTTCTTTTTTTTGGCATAATTTTGTGTATTATTTTTTGTAAAATAAATTTATGAAAACACTGCTATTATTTATAGGTATTTTTGCTGCAAACTTTGCTTTTGCACAAGATCTTGAAGACAGAGATGAATCTTTCATTGTAGAAAACAATAAAAACCTTTTAAAGATAGATATTAAAGAACCTTTTATGCAGGTTGCCGTGAAAGGATGTGATGATTTTCAGGCTGCAAGCTTTGAAGGTGGCGCAGCAGCTTACAAAGAGATTCTCAGAAAATATATGTACACATATCTTAACTCAGATTTTTATACTTTAACAGGTGATTTTACCTTTACGCTTACCATCGATGCAATGGGAAGAGTAATTGATGTAGCCGGAGATCCGAAAGTATTAAACAGTGAAGTTTTCTTTGATGATATGCAGTACGTGGTAAGAAGAATTAAAAGAGACTGGAAGCCTGCAATGTGTAATGGCCAACCCGTAAAATCTGAAATGAAACTGAAGATGAATTTCTCATCGTTATCTGCAGATATGTAAATTATGAAAAAAATTTTTTTTGTACTTATTCTATTAATAGGATTTAAAAGCTTTGCGCAAGAATCAAAAGTTGAAACTGACAAGCTTACCGTAACTGAACAAGCCGAATTTCCGGGAGGTGACGGGGCTTTTTCTCAGGAGCTTCATAAAATGATTCATGCATATATAGATTTGAATCAATATGGAGTAAATGGTGTGTTCACATTTATTTTTGATATTGATAAAAATGGAAAAGCAGGAAATCTTAAGGTTTTACCAAAAGTTAAAAACAGCGAAATGTTTATCGACGATATGAAATTTGCTTTAAAAAAAGTAAACAAAAAATGGAAACCTGCAATGAAAAATGGAGTTCCAATCATTTCTCAAAAAATTATTAAAATAAATTTTGTTACAGATTTTACTGATGGATAATAAAAACCATAAATTTTTATAAATATTTTGATGATGGCAAAAAAGTTTTATTTACTTGTATTTTTATTTTTTATTTCTCAATTTCGAAGTCAAATACTTGATGAATATCCTAAAAATCAAGATTTCTATGAAGGTGGTTTAGCTAGTTTTTACAAAGAAGCACACGATTATCTTGCGAAATCTAATGCAAAAGAATGTGATAAAAATGAAATTTATCAACCGAGAATAATCGTTACCAAAGAAAAAAGCATCAAGCTCATTCAAGATAGCGACCCGGAAAATATTTCAAAAAATAAATGCGCTTATGATCTGGCGAAAGAGCTCATTAAAAATCTTGAAAAGTGGAAGCCTGCAGAAGTAAAAGGATCACAATTTGGAGCTATTACAGAGTTCATCATCTATCCTCCCGATCTTATGGCAGATTATAAACCAGGATATAATGCATTAAACTTTGTAAAATATGCAAAATATCCTTCCGGTTTTAAAGAATTTCAGAAAGAGTTTAATCTTAATTTCAGAACGCTTTTTCGTGATTATCAGATTCAGGGTGTCATCAATTTAGAATTTTATATCAATCAAAAAGGGCAGATTTCAGATATAAGGATTTATCCGCCTGTCGATAATAAAGCTTTTAATGTAGATGTTTCAAGAACAATTAAAAGATTGAGTAAAACATGGATACCTGCAATGTATTCTAATATCCCCATTAAACAGCGTGTTGCTTTTCCTGTACGATTTACCACGACCTTTACAGAAACTCCTACCGGAGATGAAAACTAATACAGTCAAAAAATATAAGTATTTAATATATAAACCTTCAAAATATTGATTTGGTTTTATAATTTCTTTTGATATGATTAAAAAAAATTATAAAAATTAAATTTTATTAAAAATCAAGCTCTGACATTCTGTCACAATATTTTGTATCTTTGCAAATTCAATTGATTTGAAATTTAAAATTTGAAGTTTGAAATTGCACTGCAGTTTTAATTCCAAATCTCGAATTTCGAATCTCAAATTTTACAGACCGTGCAGGAAAAATATATAGACGAAACAAAACAGGGAGAAGCTTTTGCAATTGCAGAAAAAGACGGGAATTCTAAGAAGTTATTCCTTGAAAGCTATGGTTGCCAGATGAATTTCTCTGATTCTGAAATCGTTGCATCCATTCTTAACGAACAAGGCTATAACACCACATTAAAAGTAGAAGAAGCAGATTTAATTCTTCTTAATACCTGTTCGATTCGTGAAAAAGCTGAGCAAACTGTGAGAATGCGTCTTTCTCAATTTAAAAATCTTAAAAAAGAGCGCCCAAATATGACGGTTGGTGTTCTGGGTTGTATGGCTGAACGTTTGAAAACCAAATTTTTGGAAGAAGAACAATTGGTTGACCTCGTTGTAGGTCCCGATGCATACAGAGATTTACCAAACCTTCTAAAAGAAACAGAAGACGGAAGAGATGCCATCAACGTAATTCTTTCAAAAGAAGAAACGTATGCAGATATCAATCCTGTTCGTTTAGGTGGAAATGGCGTTACTGCTTTCGTCACCATTACAAGAGGTTGCGATAATATGTGTACCTTCTGCGTGGTTCCGTTCACGAGAGGTCGTGAAAGAAGCCGTGATCCGCATTCTATTTTAGATGAATGTAAAAGTCTTTGGGAAAGTGGTTACAAAGAAATTACTTTGCTTGGTCAAAACGTAGACTCTTACCTTTGGTACGGAGGCGGTCCGAAAAAAGATTTTGCAAAAGCTTCAGAAATGCAGAAAGCTACGGCTGTTAATTTTGCTCAATTGCTTGATTTAGTGGCTAAAGCTATTCCTCAAATGAGGATCAGGTTCTCCACTTCAAATCCGCAGGATATGAGTCTTGAAGTATTCAAAATGATGGCGAAGCACGATAACATCTGCAAATATGTTCATTTACCGGTTCAAAGCGGTAGCAATAATATGCTGGAAGCAATGAACAGACAACATACCCGTGAAGAATATTTAGATTTAATTAAAAAAGCGAAAGAAATAGTTCCTGAAGTTGCATTTTCTCAGGATATGATCGTTGGTTTCTGCAACGAATCTGAAGAAGATCATCAAGATACATTAAGCTTGATGAGAGAAGTTGAGTATGATTACGGTTATATGTTTGCTTACTCAGAAAGACCGGGAACTCCGGCTCACAAGAAGATGGAAGACAATATTCCGGCTGATGTAAAGCAAAGACGTCTTGCTGAAGTGATCGCTTTACAAGGCGAGCTTTCAAGAAACCGTATGAAATCTTACGTTGGGAAAACCCATGAAATTTTAATCGAAGGTATTTCCAAAAAGAATAAAAACCAATGGAAAGGCAGAAATTCTCAAAATGCAGTCTGTGTTTTTGATATGCTGGAAGGACAAAAAATTGGTGACATTGTGAACGTTTTTGTTTTTGACAATACGCAAGGCACACTTTTAGGGGAAACTGTGAAGAACTAAAAATTCAATTTTATCTTCTATAACTTAATAAGAATTATCAATAATAAATAAACTCAGACAATGGAAAAATTTCATAAATATTGCCTAAGTGTATTGTTGGTAATTATCTGCAGTAATATTTCGGCACAAATAAGCAGCGGTGATCTTCGAAGTGAAGATTGTAAACAGCTGTATGAAATTTACAATCAGTTTTTAAATTCTAAAGAAAATAATGCGCTGGAAAACATTTTTTTAAATGAAAGATCCAAGCGTAAATTTGCAATAAATGACAGACAAAATGCAGCAGATGTTTTAGGGAAAATTTTTTCTAAAAAAAATCTAAGCCATTCTTACGATAAAACTGGTATTGCTTGTTCTGAAAAAGATAAGCACGGTCAGATTTTAATTAATTACTTAAAAAAAGGTAAAGAAGATCTCTTTACAGAGATTTCATATTTTAAAACTAAAGTTTCGAAGATCAGAAACAAAGATTATTTAGGTTGGGTTGTTTAATTTAAATCAAATTATTTCAACCAATTAAAAGTCTGCAAAGATAAAGTAGACAAAAATTTTATCAACAATCTAAATTTTACTTATGAGTAACGAGCTTCAAAATATAAAAAACCGCTTCGGTATTATCGGGAATTTTCCTGCTTTAAACCGTGCTTTAGAAAAATCTATTCAGGTAGCGCCTACCGATATTTCCGTTTTGGTAGTCGGGGAAAGTGGTGTTGGGAAAGAATTTATCCCGAAAATTATTCATTCAGAATCTAAAAGAAAACATCAGCCTTACATTGTTGTAAACTGTGGTGCGATTCCGGAAGGAACCATCGATTCCGAACTTTTCGGGCACGAAAAAGGAGCTTTTACAGGAGCAACAACAACAAGGAAAGGGTATTTCGAGGTTGCTGATGGCGGAACTATTTTTCTGGATGAGGTTGGTGAACTACCTTTGCAGACACAGGTGCGTCTTCTGAGAGTTTTGGAAAGCGGAGAATTTATGAAAGTAGGTTCTTCACAGGTACAAAAAACCAACGTAAGAATTGTTGCTGCAACAAATGTCAACATGATGAAAGCAATTCAGGACGGAAGATTCCGTGAAGATTTGTTTTATCGTTTAAATACAGTGCAGATTGATATGCCTGCTTTGAGGGAAAGAAAAGGTGATATTCATTTGCTTTTCAGAAAATTTGCCATCGATTTTGCCGAAAAATACAGAATGCCTGAACTGGAACTCGATCCAAGCGCTGTTCATTATATCGAAAATTATACTTTTCCGGGAAATGTGCGCCAGCTAAGAAATTTAGTTGAGCAAATGACTGTTGTAGAACGAGAGCGAAATATTTCTGTGGCAAAGCTTACAGAATATATTCCGATGGATGCTCATTTGCCGATGGTTGTGAACCAGCCAAACAGTCAGAAGCAAAGCGATTTTGGCAACGAAAGAGAAATTATGTACAAAATTCTCTTCGATATGCGAAACGATATAAATGATTTAAAATCCTTAACTTCGGAACTCATTAAGAATCGGGGAACGGCAGATCTCAGCAATCAGGAAAAGAATTTAATAAGCAGAATTTATACGCCTGAACCTCAGCAGAATGCAAGCTCCAATTCGTTGTTATATTTTGAAAATAACAACAACGGGAATCAGAATATTCAAAATCCGACCATTATCTCTAATTCTGATGATACTTATGAAGACATTGAAGATATTGAGGTGGAAGAAAACAGACCCGAATCTCTGTCTCTTCAGAATAATGAGAAAGACCTGATTGTGAAGGCTTTAGAAAAACACAACGGAAGAAGAAACAGAGCCGCAGATGAATTGGGAATATCACAAAGAACTTTATACAGGAAAATAAAACAATATAACTTAGAAGAATAAACAACACTTAAATCATGAACGTAAATCTATCACCCAAACCGATCAATTTTAAATTTGGCGAGTACATCAACAAAGGCTTTGAACTTTTAAAGAAAGACTTCGGAGGCGTTTTTGTAGGCTTTTTGGTAACTTTCTTAATGTCTATTATCCCGTTTTGCGGGCTTTTAGCAATGGGAAATTTTTATAAATACATTAAAAAGTTGAATAAGAATCAATCGGCAAGTGCAGGCGAAATTTTTGATTTTAAAGACTTTATGTCTTATTTTACTTTACAATTAATTATTATTGGAGGAGTAATCGTTTTGTATATTCCGTTTATCTTTTTCGGAGGTATCGCCGGAGCAACTGCAGATGCAAATGGAGAGATAAGCCCAATTTTTCCGATTTTGATGTTCCCGTATATGTTCATCATGCTATTTGCCATTTATTATTTCTTATTAAAGGGATTTTATATTTTGCCGTTAATTAGCTTTAAAGGAATTACAGATATTAAAACTGCTTGGAATATTTCTAAAGTGATGACAAAAGGAAATCTTTTAAACATTTTCTTATTCTCATTAGTGATAAGTATTTTATCACAAATTGGGATTTTAGCTTGTGGTATTGGGCTTTTCCTTACGATGCCATTTATGTATACCGCAAATTATTTTGCTTACGAAGACGCTATTCAGCAAATTGAATACGACGAAATTACCGAAATCGGGATCACCGAAAAATTTTAAAATTATTTAAAAAATGAATCAGTTGAAAAATCTTTTCCTTTTAATCATATCTGTAGGATTTTTAAACTCTTGCTACTCTTTTTCAGGCTCGTCTCTTACGGATGAAAAAACAGTGCAGATCAATGAGTTTCCTAATAATGCCGCTCTGGTAAACCCTACTTTATCGCAGCAGTTTTCTACAGATATACAAAACAGGTTTTTGCAGCGTACCACTCTGAAAGGAACAAAACAAAATCCTGATATTCTGATTGAAGGCGAAATTATAGATTATTCAATTTCTCCCACTACGATCAGCTCTACAACACAGCAAACCAGCGCAGGAGGAACGATTCAGGAATCTCAGAACAAATTGACGATCACAGTGAAAGTGCGCTACGAAAACAAACTGCATCCTGAACTGAATTTTGAGAGAAATTTTTCTGATGAAGCAGTTTTCAACAGCAGTCTTTCTCAGGATCAGATAGAAACTTCTCAGGTAAAAATTGCAACAGACAGAATTATCAATAAAATATTTAACGACATTGTAGCGAACTGGTAATATGATGAATCCCAGAGTTTTAGAATTATTAAAAAATCCGAAAAACATACAGTCAGAAGATCTGAATCTTTTGAAAGAAGAGATTAGTGCTTTTCCTTACATTCAAAACATCAGAGCGTTGCATTTGTATGGCATTCATCTTTTTGATAAAGAAAATTACCAGAAAGAGCTGTCGACAACTGCGGCTTATACCACCGATAAAAAAATTCTGTATCAGCTGATTAACGGGAAGATTCAGCAGAGAAAAACAGAAGTTGCAGAAAAACAACCGGAAGTTGCTGCAGATAAAACCGAGACCGATAAAACTCAGACCGGCAAAGAACCTTATTGGTGGGTAAATGAGAAAAGAACATTTCCGAAGCATGATTATAAAACAGTTTCTGAAAATCTTGCAAGTCCGAAAGCTGAAATCAAGCATGTTGTTGTAAACGGCGAACGTAACCGGATCTTATTTGAAGGTGAAGAAAACTTTCTGGATGAAAAAAATACAGAAACGATTGATCTGGAATCTACTTTAGAATCTGGCGTAATTGTAACCCAAAAATCTTCTTTTCCGATTAAACGTCCCGCTGAACCGGAAAAAAATCCAAACGATACGTCTTCTTTAGAGTCTTCTAATGAAAATATTAATAATGAAATAACTGATTCTGAAAACCAAACAACAGATTTTGAAACCGCAAAATCTGAAGTAATTATCAATGAAGAAACAATTGATTCTGAAAAAACGATAGAAAAAGTTGTCGATGGATCTGAAGTTAGCTTCCTTGAAATAGAATCTTTGGAAGCTGATGCAGAAATTCAGAAAGAAGAACCTGTTGAAAATAAAAATCAGGCAGAAAATTTTGAAGGCGAGAATGTTGCAAAATCTGAACTAATTATCAATGAAGAAACAATTGATTCTGAAAAAACGACAGAAAAAGTTGTCGATGAATCTGAAGTTAGTTTCCTTGAAATAGAATCTTTGAAACCTGATGTAGAAATTCAGAAAGAAGAATTCGTTGAAAATAAAAATCAGTCAGAAGATTTTGAAGGCGAGAATGCTGCAAAATCAGAAGTAATTATCAATGAAGAAACAATTGATTCTGAAAAAACTACAGAAAAAATTGTCGATAGTTCTGAAGTTAGCTTCCTTGAATTAGAATCTTTTGAACCACAAATTCAGTCAGAAGAATTTATTGAAAATAAAAATTCAACAGAAAATACGGAAGCTGAAAATTCGACAGAAGTTTTAAATACGGAAACGATCATCAATGAAGACGAAATTGATTCTAAAAATGTTGCCGAGAAAATCAACAATGAATCTGAATTGAGCTTTCACGGCACAGATTCTTTCTTGCCGGAAGTTAAAATTGAAGCCCCTGTTTCTGATCAGATCAATCCGGAAAAAACTCCGAAATCCAATATCAATAAGCATGAAGACGAAATGCGACGTCTGATTGAAGAGGTGGAGAAAAAGATGAAAGCCCACAAAAAAGAGGCTGAAGAAAAAACTACAGAAGCTGAGGAAGAAACCGGCGGAGAAATAAGTTTTGCTGAAACCCAGGATTTTGTTGTTTCAAATGAAATTAAAGCTGATGTTTCTCAGGAACTACAGGAAAATTCTTCTACAGAAAAAAATAATGATCCTGTTTTAGAAGAAATAAAACAAGAAAATTCAGGTTGGAGACCGATGAATTTTGAATCTTTTACACCGGATTCGTTCAGCAAAAAAATAGAACTAAAATCTGTACAGGAAGAAAAGCCTGAAGAAGTAAACGAAACTTCTGAAGAAATTACTCCAGAAAATGAAAATCAGGAAACTGCAGCAGAAAATATTCCGGAGGAAAGAGTAAATGAAGTTGAAAGTTCAGAACAAGAAATCACCAATTCTACTGAAAAAATAGAGGCTCCCGTAATGAATTTTTCATTCTTTGGAACAAACATTTCAAGTTTACCAATAAAAAAAGAAGAAGAGGAACCAAAAGAAAAAACTGAGGAATTACCTTTAACGGAGGAAAGACAAAGTCCTTTAGACAGCAATGTTCCCGGTTTTATCAACACGTGGCAAAACTGGCTGAAAATTGACAGAACCGAGGAAATTGAAAAGGTAAAAACAGAGATTAAAAATAAAGCGATTGAATCTTTTATAGAAAATAACCCAAAAATAAGCCAGTTAAAAGACGAGGTAAATTTTGTTGTTAAAGAAAAAACGGACGATATTTCTCACCTGATGACCGAAACTCTGGCTAATCTTTACATTGAGCAGAAATTGTACACCAAAGCTATCAATGCGTTCCAGATATTGGTCAACAAGCATCCTGAAAGAAAAGAATATTTTGAAAATAAAATTCAGGAAATTAAAGACAACAGAGGGAAAAATTAGAATCAGACAGAAAAATACTGTCGATTTAGATCATTAAAATTTAAAAATCAAAGCTCATGAAAATGGGCTTTTGTTCTTCGTTGCCAATTCCGTATCTTTGCCAACTAAATTTTTAATATGTCTAAATCATTAATTCCAAAATTAGAAGCGATAAAGCAGAGATATAATGAGGTTGCCGATCTTATTATTCAACCTGATGTCATTTCAGACCAGAAAAGATATTCTTCTTTAAACAAAGAATATAGTGATTTGGGAAAAATTGTAAGAGTTTACGATCTATATAAAGGGGCTTTAGATACCATCGAAGAATCTGATGAAATCATTGCAGACGGTTCAGATAAAGATTTTGTTGAGCTTGCAAAAATCGAAAAAAACGAGGCTTTAGAAAAGATCCCCGCTCTTGAAGAAGAGCTTAAAGTGCTTTTGATTCCTAAAGATCCTGCAGACGACAAAAACGTCATTGTGGAACTTCGCGCCGGAACCGGAGGAGATGAAGCTGCCATTTTCGTGGAAGATGTTTACAGAATGTATTCTATGTATTTTAAAACAAAAGGCTGGAGACATGAAGTAACCGATTCTAATGAAGCTGCAAAAGGCTACAAAGAATTGATCATGAAAGTAGAAGGAGAGGGTGTTTACGGAATCATGAAGTTCGAATCCGGAGTTCACCGTGTACAGCGTGTTCCTGAAACCGAATCTCAGGGAAGAGTTCATACTTCAGCAATTACAGTAGCGGTTCTTCCGGAAGCTGAAGAAGTAGATTTTGAACTGAATCCTGCAGATATTGAAATGCAGACATCCCGTTCAGGTGGAGCAGGAGGTCAGAACGTAAACAAGGTTGAAACCAAAGTACAGTTGACGCACAAACCTTCAGGAATGGTAGTTGTTTGTCAGCAGGCTCGTTCGCAGTTGGCAAACCGTGAACTGGCAATGGAAATGTTGAGAACCAAGTTGTACGACATTGAATTGCAGAAAGTTCAGGGCGACATTGCTGCACAACGTAAATCGATGGTTTCTACAGGTGACCGTTCTGCAAAGATTAAAACATACAATTATCCGCAAGGAAGAGTTACCGATCACAGAATCAACAAGTCAATGTACAACCTTGATGCGTATATGAATGGTGACATCTCTGAAATGATAGACTCTGTAATCATGGCAGAAAACGCTGAAAAAATGAAAGGCGAAGAAGATAATTACTAATTCTTTTTCTTTTGAAATAATACAAGCTTCTGAGAGATCGGAAGCTTTTTTGTTTAGATTCTTTCGTTATTTTTGCCAAAAATAAACCAATTATAGCATGAATAAAAGCGGACAGATTGAAATTCCATTAAGTAAACTGAAGATGATATTATTGTTTATTGGCGCTTTCTTGTTTGTTGCCCTTGGTTTGTATTTAATAATATTTGTTGAACCTGAATCTATTAATTATTCTTCAAGACATTCTTGGATTATGAGACCTGTCCCTCGTTTTATTGTAGGTCTTGTATGTATTATTTTTTGTGGTTTTATAGGAGTAACAATATTTATAAAACTGTTTGATAGAAAACCAGGAATAGTTATTAATGAAAAAGGGATTTATGATAATTCTAGTGGATTATCTGCAGGTATGATTTCCTGGAGTGATATTATAGCAATTAATACTGTAACAGTTAATAAACAGAAGTTTTTGTTAATAGTAGTCAAAAATCCTAAAGCATACTTGAAAAAAACGGATAATTTTCTAAAATATAGAGCTAAAAAAATGAACTATAAATATTATGGAACTCCAATTTGTATTTCTGCTAATTCTTTGCAGATAAAATTTGATGAGTTCTATAAATTGTTGGTTGAGAAAATGAAGGAATTTAAAAAGTAATATTAAAATCTCTCGAAGTCCCGAAGGGACGATTTATTAAAGGATAGGATGGAATCCTATTTATTTTAAACATTGTTGATTTAAATAATATTGAAATGATATTTTTAAAGAAAAGTATTATTTTTACCTCTGAAAAATTAACATCGGCATTCATCTTTCGTCAATAGATTTTGATGAATTTCCGACTGAAAAATATGTGAATGAATTCTATCGTAATCAATGTTGGAAACAGCAATATCAGGTTTGGTCTTTTTGATAACGACAATTGTGATATTTCCTGGATTATCAATACTAAACCTTACCGTACCGCAGACGAACTGCATGGTCAGATGCTGATCTTATATCAGACTTATAAGATCGATCCGAAAGACATTAAAAAAGTAATTATAGGATCTGTAGTACCACAATTAACGAGAGAAATAACCTCTGCCATCAGGAAAATTCACGGGATTGCTCCTGTAATGGTTGACAGAACCACGCCTTCCGAAGTTGTAGCAAAATCTAAACAGATGGGAACAGATATTTATGCGAATCTCGTTGCAGCACACAATATGTATCCCGGAAGAAAAAAAATCGTTTTAGATTTCGGTACAGCGCTTACTGCAAGCTGTGTTGCAGAAAATGGTGAAACTTTAGGTGTAATCATCGCTCCCGGAATTATCACTTCTTTAAATTCACTCATCAGTCAGACTGCCCAACTTCCGGAAATTGAATTGGTAAAGCCAAAATCTGTTTTAGGATTGGATACAATTACCTGTATGCAAAGCGGAATGGTTTATGGTTTCCTCGGAATGGTGGAAGGTTTTGTCGACAGAATAAATAATGAGGTGAATGACGATTGTTTTGTCATCGCAACCGGCGGAGTTTCCCATGTTTACAAACCTTTAACTGAAAAAATTCATATTACAGATCGTCTTCACACGCTGAAAGGACTCTACTTTCTTGGAAAAGATTTATAGAGTTTGCATTTAAAATTTTGAAAGCAAAAAGTTTTATATATTTATGAGAGACTAATACTAAACTATATGGAGCTTATATTTTTTGTTTTTGTAATCGTTGTTTTGGGAGGAATTGCTTATCTCTCTATGAAGTTTTTTGACAGATTCACTAAAAAGAGTCAGTACCATTTAGTACTTAATGGATTAGTTTTCGTTTTAAGCTTTATTTTATGTGTCGCAATTGCTTTCTTTATTTTTATCAGTACAGTTACTTTTGAGCGATAAATACTGTGATTTTTTTTTCACAATAATATATGCAATACTCATGTTAAGAATTAAGGAAATCCATACATTCAGTGCATAGAAAAGTTGGTAAGAAAATATTGCATCATGATAAAATATATTTTTGATAATTCTAAATGTGATGGCTGTTGTGGTAATCCCATAACTGAAAATCATAAAATTTTTGTGATTCTTTAAGTCTCCCTTTCTAACATAAACTACTGCAAATAGAGTAAAATATCCCCACAAAAAATTTTGTGTTAGAAATCCTATAATTCCAATAATTCCTCCATTCGAAAATAAAGCTAAAATAAAGCAACCGGGGAAATTAATGATAAGAATATTGTAAAAATATATTTTGCCAATAAGTCGGTGAAGCTTTCGGTTTTCATTTAATAACCTCTCCGAAAACTGTGTCAATCCTGCTAATAAACAAAGTATAATTGAAAATATATGAATGTAAAAAAATAAAAGCCAGTACCGATTTTCAATTACATTTCTTTTGAATCTTAAAAAGCCAACATTGGTTTCAAGAGTAGAATATTGACTGATTGTTTTGAGCATTAATATCGAAAAAATAAAAATAACAGAAACTAAGCCTATTTTCAAAATCCTACTTTTAAACATAAAAAATCTATCTCTTAGATTTAAAAAATTCTTTCACAATCGAAGAACATTCGTTTTCCATAATCCCGGAAACGATTTCTGTTTTAGGATGAAGACTTAAATTTTTATTGATAAAACCACGCTGCTCGTCTCTTGCGCCAATTACTACTTTTGAAATTTGCGACCAGGAAAGCGCCCCGGAACACATTACACAAGGTTCTAAAGTTACATACAAAGTACAGTTGATTAAATATTTTCCACCCAGATAATTGGAAGCGGAAGTAATTGCCTGCATTTCGGCATGTGCCGTAACGTCGTTTAAAGTTTCGGTAAGATTATGAGCTCTTGCAATCACACGATTATTGGCAACGACAACGCATCCGATAGGAACCTCATCTTTTTCTAATGCAATCTGGGCTTCCTGGAAAGCCATTTTCATAAAATATTCGTCTGTAAACATAAAACAAAAGCTTAGTGCAAAACTAAGCTTTTCAATATAATATTTTTAGTAAAAATTAAAATCTGTAACCAATACCACCCATAATTTTTCCGGTAACTTCTTCGAAATAATTTTTATCTCTGTCGCCAAATCTTCTGGCAATACCACCGCTTGCTTCAATAACTAATCTGTCTTTAATGACCCATTTTCCTCCAACCCCGAATCCAATTCCGATTGTTGTGAAATTGTTTTTTCTTACAGAAGATGTGTAATAATATCCGCTAATATCATCATAATTGTAGTCGTAATGGTAATTTTCTTCTGTTGTTACGGGTATAAAACCTTCAAAAAAGAATCCTGAAGCATATTTTTTTCCCAAATAATACCTAAAATAAGGTGAAAACTGCATGAATTTATCATCTGAGCTGTCTAAAGTGATCATTGCATTGATACCGATCCCTTTATTCTGTGAAAGTAATCTTTCGTAAGAAACGTTGGCTAAAGGAACAGCAATCAATAAAATAGGATCAGCAAGGATGTCATTTTTTCTCTGTGTTTCTTTGTTTTCCTGAGCTTGCGCCGTAAGAGTTYCGAGAATGAAAGATATTCCCAGTAAAATTTTATTCATGTAGTTTTTTTTGGCAAAGATAAATAATAAAACAACATGTGGTGATAAATTTGTTTGTTATTCAAAATTGAGAACCAAAGGCAATCTGAAACGGTATCTCACGGGATTTCCGTTGTTGAATGCCGGAGAAAATTTTTCAGAAACAGAATATAATGCAATTTCTGCCTGCCGATTGAACGTAAAATTGTCGCCTTCGGCTTTTACATTGCTGATCGTTCCATCTTTTTCAACAATGAAAGCGACGTTGGTTTTTAAATTTCCTGTTTCAGAAAAGACTCCGTCTCCGTAAAAAAGCTGGGCAACTTCCTTCCGTAAAGCGTTTATTCCACCGGGATAATCTGCTGTTTTTTCAATTGAAACCGGAAAGTCTTGTTGTGGCGGCAGAATTGTTTTAGAATGAATTTTTTTTAAGTCTTCAAGATTTTTTACTTTAAGCAAAGCGGCAATGAGCGCTACATTTTCAATACTGTCCATTTTTTTCATAAAAAAAAGAAAGTCATTTTTTACAGCAGCTTTGTGTAAAGGATTGTTTTCGGCATCAAACTTTTTTTTAAACTCGGTATTCAGCATTGTTCTGTGCTGGTTATAATAATTTTTCACCATCCTGAATTCTTCTGTCTGCTGAGAAAAACAAAATGTTGAGATGAGTATAAAAAGAAGGTATAAAGCTTTCAATACATGATTGTTTATGTAAATGTAATCAAAAAGTTGCAGAATTTTACTCTTTCAGATAACTGTTTAATGATTCCTGCAAATGTTTTTTGATGTCTTCAACTAAATTTATAGGTTCTAAAACTTTAACCTCTTTTCCGTACGATAAAATTTCCTGCATAAAATCGTAAGTAGGGTGGAGGAAAAACTCAAAATAAATGTCTTCCGGCGTTTCTTTGGTTTCTTTTTGAGACTGATGCAGAGGAAAACTTCTGATGTATTCTCCTTGATGACGGGTGCATTTTAATACAATTTTCTGAGGATTTTGCTCAGTAAGATTCATTACACCAAAAGCATTTTTAAAATGTTCGCGGAAGTTGTATTTATATTTTTCTTTGAACTTTTGTGGTGAAACATCCAGATAATTGATCCTGTCTAAACCGAAAGATTTCAATGCTTTGTCTTTGGTATCAATGGCAATCAGATACCATCGGTCTTTAGATTCTTTTAAAGCCAAAGGATGAACTTTCCGAGAGGTCATCAATTTATTTTTGTAATTGTAGTGTTCAAACAAAACAATTCTTTTGTTTCTGATGGCAAAAAAAAGATCATAAAAATGCTCAACCCCGGTAGGTTTTCGGCTTTCAAAAAAGATGAAATCGGCAAAATCGGGATGATTGTTTAATGCATTACTTACCTGAAAAGATTCCAGCAACTTTTGGTTGTATTCATCAACTTCCATCATCGGGCGACTTTCAATATAATACCGGTTGTCGCCTTTCTTTTTATTATGAATAGAAAGATTAAAAAGATCTGAAATCTCACGAATATCCCTTTGTAAAGTACGAATTGAGTAGCTCTTAATTCCCGCATCCTGAAATTCGAAAGAGTTTAGAAGGTAATCTTCCATCTGTGAATAGGTGGAAGGGGCGCTCTCTAATTTCTTAATGATTAAGGCATATCTTGTAAGGTAAAAGTCTTTTTTCATCTCGGATCGTTTTCTAAAACAAATATATGCGGTTAATGCGACAAAAGGTGTCGTGTTTTATTTTTGTGGATAAGTTTTGCTATCATTATTCTCTGTAATCTGCTTTGTAATTTCTTTGAGATTCTTGTAAGGGATGTTTGCCAATGATTCTTTTATACTTTTTTGGGGAGCGTCTTCTTGTTTCAAATTATTCAGAGGGTGAGTTTCTGGCAAAATTGTATCGGTATCTGGTGTGTATAGAAGTAAATCGCAGGGTTCACAAATGAGGATTTTGCAAAGCAATTCTATATGATCTAAACGGAAAACCCTTGTTTTGCTATGTAGAATACCGTGAGCAGTCTGTGGTGACAAGCCGGCTTTTACTAAAAATGTATAAGGCTTTTCGATGCTTCTGGCTTTGAAAATTGGAGTAAGATTAAGAGTAAGCATTGTGTTTTTGTTTAAAGATACTAAGTTTTTAATAATATTTGCAAATAATTATTAAAAAGATAAATGTTGTTTGCGATTATTGAAAAGTATGTTTCTATTATTTAAAAATTTGATTTAAGATTACCAAATAATTTTAGTAATAATGAAAAATATTTTTTAAATAATTATAGATTTTTTTTAAAAAGATAAAAGCACGTTTGAAAAAGTTAGAACTTTTATGTTTTAAATTAAAACTATTGTATGAAAAGGAAAAATAAAGGATGGTTATTAATCCACGGTTATAGTATGAATCTTTTTTGTGTTGTAATTAAATGTGATTTTAAAAAGAAAACCACACGAAAGGGTTCGTGAGGCAGTGGAGGTATTTATTAAAACGGAATGTTGTTTTTTACTCTGTGTATACTTTCATTTACTAATTCTGTAAAGGTAAAGCCATTATGTTTGATAAATTCTTCATCCTTAGTAGATTTATAATAAGGAGAGCATAAATATGTTTTAGGATCTTCTGTGTTTTCATCTAAATAAATACAAAATATTCGCAACCAGTTAATTGATCAAATGCAAAAAAGGTCTATCAATATTTACTCCTGTAATGTCCAATTCTTCTCTAGCTAATTCTTGAAGTGTATCTAAGCCTTCGCCTAAATCATCAAAGGCAAAATTATTAAATCCCCTGCTAAAAATAAATATTCTCTAAAGGCTTTTGGAAATTCTTTACCCTTATTATATTTTTTTCTAACTTTTCTATTTTCTCAATTGAAAGAGTTCTATTTTTAAGCACTTCTAAAACTGGATTTTCAATTACTTTTGTTAAATATTGTATTGTCATAACTATTTGATTTTTAAATTTTCTTTTAATCGAGCAGTGCCTTTAATTGCTTCGTTAGAAAACATTACAAATTTAACTTTCTTAGCAATAATTCTATAACAAAAACCGCCTCTTGTGAAGGCGGTTATTATTAAAATGGAATGTTATTCTTTACTCTATGGATATGTTCATTTACTAGAGCAGTAAATTCCCATCCATTGGGCTCAACCAAAGGTATTTTACCTCCTTCTGCTAAAAAAGGACTTACTAAATATACTCTAGGATCTTCTTTTGTTTCATTTAAAAAGATTACACTGTATTGGCTATTATAAACACTAAAAGCAAAAAACGGTTTCTCTACTTTCTGACCAGCCATTTCTAATTCTTCTTTGGCTAATTCTTGAAGTTCTATAATACCATCAATATCATCAAATCCAAAATTATTAAAATCTCCTGCTAAAAAGAGAAATTCTCTAAATGCCTTTTGAAATTTCTTGCCTTTGTTATATTTTGATTCTATTTTTTGGATTTTTTCCTCTGAAAATCCTCTATTAACAAAATTATTAATTTTTGGATTTTCTTTTACTTTTGTCATATATTCTATATTCATAACTATTTGATTTTTAATTTGTCTTTTAATGCTCTTGTTCCTTCTATTGTATCATCAGAAAACACTACAAATTTAACTTTTTTTCCTTGCATTTTTAGATAATCTTCTAACATCACAAACTCTCTTCGGCAGCTTCCACAGGTTTTAAAGATATTTTGGGTTTCTATAATAAACTCATCTCCCATATCAATATATTAATAACATGAGATTGCTTTCCAAAGCCTCTTTGACAAAGTAAAATTCCTCTGTCACCCAGTAAGTTCGCCCGATAAAACAACATTAAAAAACCACCCGAAGGTGGTCTAAGGTTTATTATATGTTTTCCGCTTTAAATTTACCAATAGCATCTTTTGAAATTTTAGCCCCTTTGTAATCTTCCAAAATCAGAAACAGACATTTCATAAGGACTTCCATCTAAATCAAATTTTGTTGTAATAGATCCATGTTGATCAAATTGATTGATATTCGTATCAATGAAACAAATCCAACCATCTTTTTCTTTTCTAATGTCAAAAGGTTTATTTTCTAAAATTTCTTCTTTTAACTTGGGGAAAGTTTCTAACATAACTTCCATTGTTGCTTTTATTTGTTCTTTAGTTATCATAATTACTTTGCTTTAATGCCTATTTTTTCTAATTCTATTTCAAACTATACATAAATAATAGGTTAAAAAATTAATCTAAAGCAACTATATTTCCATTTGAACCTCTTGAAAGTTTATAAGACATTCCTCTACCCATATCATGGACTGATATTTTTTTGGGCTCTCCTTCTTCATCGAAAGTAAATGAAATAAAACCTCTGCTTCCGTTAAGTGTTTCATTAACTGAAGTTATTGAACAAAACCAACCTGGAAGATACTTATCTGTACCATCTATCATTATGGCAGATTTTGTTTTCATAATTTTCCAAGGATAACCATTATCTATTATTTCTTTTAATTTTGGATAGATATTCAAAATCTCTTTTACTGTATTTTCTATCTGTTCTTTTGTTATCATAATTACTTTGCTTTAATGCCTATTTTTTCCTAATTCTATTTCAAACTATACATAAATAATAGGTTAAAAAATTAATCTAAAGCAACTATATTTCCATTTGAATCTCTTGAAAGTTTGTAAGACCAAGGTCTCCCCATATCATAAACGGATATCTCTTTTGGAGTCCCTTCTTCATCAAAAGAAAACGATATAAACCCCCTTTTAAAATTTAGTGTTTCATTGACGGAAGTAATAAAACAATTCCACCCTGGAAGATATTTATCTGTTCCTTCTACCATAATAGCAGAATCTGTTTTCATAATCTTCCAAGGAAAATCATTGTCAATTACTTCTTTTAATTTAGGATATATTTCCAAAATTTCCATAACTGTATTTTCTATTTGCTCTTTTGTGACCATAATTATTGTATTTTAATGCCTATTTTTTCTAATTCTATCTCAAATTTCCAGTTTTTCAAATCATCTAATTCTATTTTTGGTAATCCAGCTTCTGTTTTTCTAATTTTATTAATATTTTCTAAATCAGATACAAGATCTTCTTTTTTCCAATTTTTGGTTTTTAATAATCTATTCAAAACATATTGTTCGTGCATATAAGTAGGAATTTCTTTCCAGTATTTCATATAGTTTGGTGTTTTATTTTTTAAATACATAAACATTTCTACATGGAATAATTCGTGTTGCGCGGTGTATTTAGTGAATGAAACATTTCTAATTCTTCCTAAACCATCTATTACTCTACCAGCAAACATATAAATTTGAGGACCTTCCCCTGATAGACCTTTATAAAGTTTTAATCCAAATTCTCCAGATGTAGGTTTAAAAAAGCCATATCCTCCACCTTTTTGCCACTGTTCAAATAGTTTTTGATATTTTTCGTTGTTTCTATCTACCAAATTAATATCAAAGTTCTTTAAACCTGTACTTTCCCTAACTTGTTTTACAATATTTTTAATGAAAGCTTCAGAAATATCATCTTGACCATGAATAACGAAATCTCCCAATTTCCTCTCAACTTCTGCTAATTCATCCAAATGTTCTAATAGATCATCAACTTCTTTTCTAGTAACTTGCCCTTCTTCTATTAGATTATCTAATTGTTTTTCAAATTGATTCTTAGATTCAGAAGTTCCTACAATCTCTTTAGCACTCTTTCTCAATCCATTGTTGATTGCTACAGTAAGTTCACCTGATAAAGATAATAATTCCAACCAAAATAAATATTCAGATAATGATTTTCCCCAATTGGCATCTTTCGCTCCTGTAAGTTTTAGTAAAGTATTTACAACCCCACTTGTAATTTCTACAACTCCTGCCGTTGCAGCCACTGTTTTTCTAGCTGTTGCTACAGCTCTTCCAGCTTTGGTTACAAACCGAAGACTACTTGCTTTTGCAGCAAACTTTGCTAAATATCTAAACTTTGCAATGTTTCCAACTCCTGAAACTGTAATTAGAATATCTGCTGCATATTCTGCTGTGGTTATTACGTTACTCCAAAACTGTTTATCGCGATTTGCTTTTAACATAAATGCAGGAACAACTGAATCGAGCTTCAGTTCTGTTTCTTGCTTTTCAATATCTTCTAAATAAACAGGGTAAAAGGGATGATACCAATATTGTTCTATAATCTCTACTTTTGTCTTAACTAATTTATCAGTTTTTAGATCAGGTTTTAATTCTTCTGTGTATTTTCCAGTTCCATATAATGTTTTCAACAATCTGCCTTTTTGGTTGTCAGTTTCAAAAGACATACTGATATTACTGAAATAAAATCCAAAAGCTTTTTGAGATGAATAGGGTAGAAACAAAAGCCCATCCGTTGTTGTGAATTCAGTATTCGTTTCTATATCGGGATATATAAATCTGGATTTTTTCCATGCTTTATTAACCAATTTTACAAATTCAATAAAATTATCGCCATTAATTCTATCATATATAAATTCAAACTTGGTAATGGTCTTGTCACCCTCTTTAATGGTCTCCAAAAACCAGCTCATAAGTTTTGCTTCCTGGTTTTCTTTTTGAAGAATAATTCTGATGATTTTCACAAAAATATTTTCTTCAGCTAGATCTTTTGTGTTTTGAAAGTTATCTCTATTAACCATTAATTCTAAAAGAAGCCAGAAAAAACGATCGCTGAATTTTGCAGTAATTTCTTCCGGAAGAAAAAAGAGAGTTTCCATAACACTGTAGTATACTTCTTTACCTCTGCTCAGAAAATCTTCTTCAGTTTTATAAATAATCTGTTCAATAAACTGATTACGGAAGAAATTTCTGACAGGACTTTTATATGCGTCTTGCTCTATTGAAAAGCCTTGGCTAAATAATGTTTCGTTAAGAAATGACAACATTCCGCCCGGACTCAAAAATTTTAAAGTGATAGCAGATTCTCCATCAGGGACAAAAAATTTTTGTTTATGGTTGATATCGTAGTATTTATATTTTAATATATAGTTTCCAAAACCATATTCAAATTGAAGAAAAGGAATCAGGTTTATAATAGCGGGAATTTCAGATTTTGCAACAATTACTTTTTTTACAGCATTTCGAATAAAATTTTTGAAATGAGCAAGAATGAATTCCATAATCTTGCCATAAGTAGTTAATGGATCTTTATAATCATAAGTATATGTTGAGTTAGTTATCTCATTCAAATATTTTGATTTTGGATCATAGTTGATCGTGTCAGGAAATATAATCACACCATTAATTGATTCAAAAGCAACAAATACCCTTTTGAGTTCAGAATTATAAATGTATGATGAAGGATTATCAATAGGGATTTCGATTAATTCGTCAGAAGAAAATATCTCTAAATTGTTATTAATAATATTACGATATTTTCCTAGAGAAGTTTTCACAAAATATTCTACCTCAGACAATGTTTCGTGTACGTATATAAATTTAGCGTCATAATCTTCTAAAACCTGAAAAATACGTTTATATTTTGTATGATCTGTTTCAAAAATTTTTATATCAACATTGTAATCAGTATTGTTTTGAATATCTCTTAAAAGAATATTATTTTCGGGAATCTGTTTTGCTTCAGCTTCATCCGACCTTCTATTGAGTCTAAAAAACTCAACTATATTTTTAAAATCACTCATTTTTCTTTGTTTTTAGTTATTAAATTATTTTTTCAAGCTATGAGAATATAAGGCAGCACAGAGTTTGTGCTGCCTTATATCTGTGGTTTTTAGCCGGATTATAGTTTTGAAAACTTTAAAGTTTAAACTGAAAACTTAGAAAAAGGAGCCTGATTTTCATATTCTTCATCAGAAAGAGTTTGCCCGTTTTTATCTAAAATTCTTGTTCGTCCGAATACTGCTTCAGGAGAAGATATTTTTAGATAAGTGTCTGCATCAGTAGAAAACATAAACTTTTTGTCATCAGAATTTGTACTTACTTCTATAAAATCAAAGCTTTTAATCAGCCTTGCGTTTACTTTAAATGTAATTCCGTTTTCTCCGGTAGGATAGGCTTCTACACCTTCAATTTGTGAAAGTTCTTCAGCGATGCGTTTGTAAAGTTTTATAGAAGGTTCAGATTCAGGGATGTCATCTATTTCAAGTGTATTCCCAAGACATTCAAATGTTTTAGGATAAACTCCTGCATCTTTAAAATCCTGAACTGTTGTATATGAAATATCATCCATTTCATTAAAACTAATCTCCATCCATTTATCTGATGACTGACCGATCTGGTTGTTATTCAACGCAAAATTGCTTAAGCACATTTCGCCTAAATTATCATCAAATTTTACTCCGGGTTCGCAGTTGCAAGGCAAGGCTTTTTCTACTCTTAAGCCGATAGAATCTGCTTGAAGAATTGTCAGTGAAGTAGGGATTTTCTCTCTCCACGGCTCTCCCTGTTTTTTGCCTAATGCAGAACGCATTTCGTCTACAATTGATAAGAATAACGGATCGTCGATTACCGGAACTTCACCGCCGTTCCAGATTTGTCCGGTTGCAAGGAAATGCCTTACTGCTTCTTCAAAGCCTGGTCTTACCGTAACAATTACTCTCGCCATACCTGATTGCATAAATGCTCTGAAGGTAGGATCGTTATCATCAAACTGGTACATACCTGCCCACTTTTCTCTATTACCCCAATAGTATGGATAGAAATAGTAGCTCATAATATCCCATTCGAATGCCTGTTCCATAAACTTCACAAAAGCGGCATACTGATCTAATTTCGCATCAACTTGAATATCAGTGTTTAAGAAAGTTTCTGTACCAGAAGAGTATCCATTGTTGTGATATCTATCTTTACCAAATGTTAATTCTACATTTGTATTCTGATTAATCATATAAGAAATACAGTTTCTTCTCAAAATTGTATTTTCAATCTTTCTGTAGAAACCAGGGTTTGAACCTTTGATCTGTACTCCTAAAGCTTTTGCTTCTGCTAAAGCCTGGTTGTATTTTTCTAATTCTACCTCATAAGCTTCGATGATTTTGTTGAAGGTGGATTGTAGCCAAGCGTTTTTGGCCTGTTTGGTTAATACACAAGTAGCTACAAGCGAACCTGAAATTGTTTCGACATCCCAAGATCTGAATGCAATAGTTATATTTTCACGAATTTCGTTTTAATTGGTAGCCTTCTCTAAGCTTTATTTCTTTAGAATAAGTTCCAGACCATCTTCCGTGTCCATCGCCGTCAGATGTGTGACCAAGCCCTTTTTCAGAAAATGCATAACTTTCAATAATTTGGTCATCCAAAAAATCTACTTCAATATTATATTTACTCAACCAAAACTTTAAAACTGTTTCGCCAGCAATACCATCTAATGACATGAAATTTTCCATTTTGTTAGTGGAAGATTCTCTTGGGTCAACAGGTTTTACTAATTTCTCAGATTCATCAATTGTTTTTACTCCTAAAGTATGAAGCTTAGCTGGTTCAGGAATCATAAACTCAAACATCATACGTTTACCGTAATTGTAGATTTGGTTTTTTACGACTTTGTCTACCCATCTGTAAACTCCTACAACATGGTTGCTTCCTTTGGTATTATCGAAACCATGTTTGTTGTTTTCTTCATATTCTTCTAAAACTTTGTCAATACGCTCTTCTTTTACCTTGGTTACAATTCTGTCTAAAGCCCTTGCTGTAATGTCTTTAGCTTTTGTAACAGCTTGTCGGTTACTTTCTTCTTTAGAATTGTGAGTCGCATAACTTGCTGCTACATCAAAGCCAAGACTTCCATTAGTAAGATTATAATTTGCGTTAAATCCTGTAGAGGCAGCAAAATCTCTGGATTCCTGCATGATTTTAGAAATCTCACTCTGCATTTCGTGTCTTTCGGTAGAAGTAGTATCTGTAAGCTTTTCTTTTTCAGACTCTGTAGACTTTGTGGTTTGAGATTCACTTCTTTTTAATCTTCTTGTAGCACGCTCTTTGTATTCTCGAGCCATGATGTTTTCAATGTGGGCTACATCACCTTCTACATAGCAATAGGTGCTTTGTTCTACTTTTAAATAATCTGCGACACCGATGTTTTTCATTCCAAATCCTGAAGGGATAAAAGATGATGTCTCAATTGGGGGTTGAGCTGGAGTTTCAGGATTGCCAGGATTTGTTGGGTTTTGAGGATTTTCTGTTCCTCTGTCTTTACGAGTCAATGTTCCTGGTCCTTCAAATTTATAAGTAATATTATTAGTCACGTTAAGTGTTGCCTGCATAATATATACAAAACCATCATCAAGAGTAACTTCACCTTCTAAATGAAAAACTTCATATTTCTCTAAAATAGAATATGGTATATTTTCTAATCCTGAAAATAAAGAAGTTACATTCGGAGCTCCGTAGGTATTTGCTGAAGAAGAGCTTGTCAATAGTTGTTGATTTGCATCTTTAAGCTGATAGTTTCCACTTATAATATGCTTTGGCTGATTGATATCAGTTGTTATAAGCATAGAACCAGATCCCATATATAATGGCGCCCATGTTCTGGCGAAAAAAGGAACAACTAGGTTAGTATTATTACTTGTATTATTTACAGGAATAACAACTCCGCCTACGATTGCAGAAACCTGCTGATTTAAAACCGTATTATCCAACACAGTTTGCTGTAAAACCTGATTGCTTTGAGTAATATTCTGCTTTAATTCCTCAAATGAAGTAATCTCTGCTAAAGCATCTGTAATTACAGATGTTCCAAATAATCTGTTTAATGTGTTTTGATCCTGCAATTTTAGGGTTCTGCCCAATTGTACAGCATCAATCTCAGGCGTTTCAAATTCGAAATTAAATTCCGGCATTTCTACGTCAGGAGTGGTAATCTGCATGATTTCATCTTTGATGCGATGAAGTTCCATATCCAGCTCAGTGTTTTCATAGAATTTTTCAGGATTGGCAACGCTAAGCTGGGTGAGATAATTGATCCTGTTTTCCAGAATTGATCTTTTTCTATCTGCTTCAGCCGAATCTTTGCGGACAGAATCAATAAGAGGTTTTATTTTTCCTTCATGTTCTGCATAAGCTGCTTTATATGCTTTATCATAGTTTTTTTTGTACGCTTTTTCTAATTTTAATAAAGAGTTTGTAAGATCTTCATTTTCTTTAAGCATTACAGTGGCTTCTGTAAACTTCATGGCTTTATTATCGAACGCCACTTTCTGTGTAGTTGAAGAACCGGTCGTGTTAAAATCTGCTTGAGTTGCTTTAAAAAGTTCTTTAGGCAAAACAACTTTTGCTTTTTTCATATCTTCGAAAGACTCTTCAGATTGATCGTAGTTTTCAAGAATATGAGCTAAATGCAAATATTGCATAATCATTTCTTTTGCATAAAAATCTTTTTGAGTAACAACCTGATAAGTAAAATTGTCCCACAGAACATGATCAACGGTAAGGCCACCCATAGCTTTACAACGCTGGATCTGCTCGTCAAATTCTTCTTTTGTGGCAGTTGCTTTATTTCTTGCTACCCAGATTGCAAAATCATAAGAATCGGGATAAAGATTTTTTAAAGAATCTTCGGTATGCACCGTAAACCCATTAATTGCTGAAGGGTTTTTAAATAAAGATTGTAAGCTGGTTGTAGAATTAACCAAAGGATCAATTTTACTTGATGCTTTTGCCTGTTTGCTTCTGAAGATAAATCTTCTTTCTTTGTTTTTAGGATCAGATAATTCAGGGTTTCTCATTGCCGCAAATCTGAATAGTGTTTGCGAAGAGTTATTTGTGTTTAAATTTGTTGACATTTTAAAATTTTTTTGGTTTTTAAGATTAAAATTTGGAAGATCTTTTTGGTAGAATTCTTCCTGAGACAGCCTTATTTTTTTAAGTGGTCTGAGGCTACGAAATATCCACTCAGATTCTTAATCATAGATAGGTAGAATATATTTTTGTGAATACAATAGTAGTGTCGGAAGGCGACAAAACTTGACGTAGAATAAAATAAAGCGACTTTTTAAATTAAAATTTCAGCACTTTTGTAAGTACCTTTTTTAATGAGCTTCTTGTCTCTATTGACATAATATTCTGAGGTTTGTTTTTCTTCAATTTTATCGAAAGGTTGCCCTTGGAAATTAAGATCAAGAATTTTTGATCCCGTATTGATTACAGAAATGTGTTGCTCAGGATAAAATCCTTCCCAATTTATTTTTTCTTCTGAGAAATTGTCTGTAATGATAACTGTAATAAATTGGTTTTTAGCAT
Source organism: Chryseobacterium sp. 2TAF14 (assembly GCF_052115105.1). Classification (NCBI taxonomy): domain Bacteria; kingdom Pseudomonadati; phylum Bacteroidota; class Flavobacteriia; order Flavobacteriales; family Weeksellaceae; genus Chryseobacterium; species Chryseobacterium sp. 2TAF14. Next base: position 3,459 of record NZ_JBFRGA010000006.1, on the reverse strand, counting down.
TAATTGGGTGGTCCGGATCTGTAATTTCTAAGCACATTTTATTAATGCTTTCCTCTACAAATGCTGTATTTGCGTAATCTTGAGAGTTTATCCAAGATTGTGTTGTATAATCTGCTGTCGCATGATTTCCCCAACCAAATACGGTATTCCAGTTATTAATATTACTTGATGTTACACCATTAACGATATGGGATGTGCCTATAAAGTTTTGTGAAATATAAGCCATTATATCATTTGTGTTCGAATCAACATAATCAGACATTAAACCTAAATTGACCGCGTGATTTGCATTCGTAGCAAAAGGTATTTCTATATTCTGACTAAAAGTATTGGTGCCTGAGAATGTCTGTATGCCATTTAATTTTGCGTAGTTTCCTAATTGAGTATTTAAAGCTGATTGACTTACATAGCTTGATAATTGTGAGTTAGCCCATTCTCTTGTAGCAACTTCTAACCAATTTGTCGTGCCATTAGAACCGTTTTTTGTTCTAAACCAAAGTCTATGTGCTGTTGTTGAATTATGTCCATTATTATAATAAAAATCAAGATTATTATTGTCTCCTTGATTTGAAAATTTAATATAACCCCCATAACTTGCTCCTGTGGGAGAATCACTACCACCCCAATTTGGGACTCCATATCCATTAATAAAACCGCCAGTAGGTAAATAACTATCTAATGTTGTTACTGCTGTTGAAAGAACATTTAAACCTACTATACTATTTGAATTATAATAACCTGTTGTGGGAATAGATTGAGTATATAAATTACCTGATGCATCTGCAAGTACTGTTCTATTACCTATACCGGCTAAATTTGACAATCTTACAGCTCCTGTACTCCTAATAATTGTCAGTGGAGTAGATATATATGTACCAGTATCAGTATAATTAGTTAAAGTAAAATTACCACCAATATTATCTGTACCAGTTTCACTATCAAGACGAAATGCCCATCTTAAGGAGTTATTTGTTCTAAAGGTAAAAGGATTAGAACTAGTTAAACCGTTTCTATTTAATCTTACATCATTATTAAATGTCCAAGCACCAGAAGTTACTTTATCACCTGTTAAACCTGATTGATTTGTATTGGTCGTAATATGGTTTCCATTAACGGGTAAAATACTATCTCTTACAAAACCATTAGTCGAAGTTGTTGTCTGTACTAACGTATGTGCTGAGTTATCAGGATTAATTGACAAGGTATAAGTCTCAGGATTATGTAATGCATCTCCTGTATTTGCTAAGACATCTGTTATTACAGATTTATGATATGAACCAAAGTTAATTGTAAAATTAACTTTCAAATGTAAATTAGAATCATCCTCTTTATAAAATTCTATCTTAGAAATTTTAGCGCTGTCACCATGCAACCATGTAATTGTAGGCACGTACCAATTATACATGTACTTATACATTGAAACTCTAAACGACAGAGTTTGTCCGGTATAACCAAATATCGTAACAGTAAAAGAACCCATCATGTTTGATGTTCCCGAATTTGTCAATTTTATTCCAAAACTTGTAACAGCCGTATTCCCTATGGATAAAGACTTAACTAGTGCTGAACTAGTGCCATTTCTAAACGCTGTAGCATCAATAGTACCTACATTAGCAATTGGTTTTGCATTAAAGTTTATATTTGCTGTAGCACCAGTGTAAGGAATATATTTAGAATCTGCTTGGATTGTTGTTGGATAAGAAGACCTTAAAACACTGCCTCCTCCTGCCGTAAGAAAAGAATTGTCGTCAAAACCGTCTTTTTTATACCCTTGGGCAAAAACATACCTTGAAACAGTATCATTGGCATTTCTAAATTTAAAATTCCCAACTGCATCAAAATACATGACCGCTGAATCAAATCCATCTTTATAAAAAGTCAATCCAGGATTAGAACCATCACCGGAAAACACCCTTAATGAATGATTGATATATTTACTACCACCTGCTGTTATAAAAGATTTTTTGCCATCTATTCTTTGATCGGTATTGGTGGTCACAACATTTTCATCAGAATTAAGCTGAATATATTCCGAGCCACTCCATCGGAATTGGGTATTGTTATTCGTTATTAAATATATTTTTCCTTTTTCGCCGGAATCGGGTAAACTTTCAAAAGTATTAAACTCAAGGACGTCATCTACGTAACTTGGGAGTTGGGATGAAGGTACTTTCCCGTTAATTAAATCAGCTTTTTTACTCAGAGAAACTTCTGTACTTTCCGGAAACTCCCGGTTATTGTGCCAATAATTTTCCATGTAATTCCAAAACTCTTCAGATATAGGAATGTCTTCTGTATTAAAATCAGAATCAAATTCTTCATTTTCTTCCATTTTTATTATTTTTGTTAAGGTTTTTAAGATTAAAATTTTGAAGTCTCTTTTTATTAGATACACTTCAGGTTTTAGCCTTATTTTTTAAGGTGGTTTCCGGCAAAGGATTTCCACCTTTATTTTTAATTCTGAGATTCATTTTTGTGTTTTTTAATTGTTGATTTTTAAACATATCTCTGGCTGTTCAACATTTTATGAATGCCGAATTCAATATTTTTAGTAAATGATATTTAGGTTGAGATTTAAATTTTTCCTGTCACAGCAGCAAGCGTGATCTATTTAAAAATTAAATTGCCTTTAATTTTCAAATTCTTCCTTGGGAATATCACTTTCAGAGTCTTCTCTGAAGAAGTTTTCAATATCATCGAGGTAATTTTCGTAGTCGATTTCTGCGTTTTCGATATCACTCCAGCTAATGGTGTAGCGATCTCATTAAAAATAATGTCGGAATTGTAATTTGATTTTTCCATGGTTGTGTTTTTACTTAATTTTTTTTTCATATTTGAGGAAAGCCTGCGTTTTAAGGAATTCAAAAAAATAAAACTGTTGTACGTTTTTTAATTATTATAAAAGTAAGAGCGCAAAACGCCAAAACCTGACGTGTTTTTAAATTTTTTAGATTTTTTTAATTATAATAGAATAAGCTTATATTCATCAATTATAATCTTTAAAGCTTATATTTTGTTTCTGATTAATTTCTGTACAATCTGGTTTAAAGTTTCTCTGTTGTCATCAATATAGCTTAATCCTGCCTGTATAAGATTTTCAATATTAGATCTTCTTACATTATCCATTGCTGGCGAAGCATTCTTCAACGAAAGATTTAGTCGATAATAGTTTTTCTGGTTTCTTGATCCCAAAGTCTGGAACATCTGGCAAAGCTGATAATCTACCGTTTCTGCATTGGCAGACATCAAAATGTCAATAATCGGGTTTACCCAACCGAGTTTTCCGGCTTTTTCCATTTTTTTAAACGAATAGCTTTTAGATTCAATTCCGGTTCCTATGGAAACAATAATCATGTCATTCACAGTCGGGTAATTAGCTTTCTGATGATTTTTCAAAACTTCTGCAAAAGGAATTTTTCTTGCTTCTGCATATGCACAGAGTGCCGGATTATTAGCAAA